>CAZXJW010000156.1:597-3991 GCA_964641005.1 uncultured Rhodocyclaceae bacterium | reverse complement strand
CCTTCGGCGAGCAGCACTGGGTGGCGCGCGCCCGCGACGTGGAGGAGGCGGTGCAGGTCATGCGCGAGCGCGAGGTGGCCGTGCTGGTGGCCGACCTCGATACCGACCACGCGCGCGTCAAGACGCTGCTGCACCTGGTGAAGCGGGAGTTCCCGCAGATACTGTCCCTCGGGATCACCGAGGCGGTGGATGCCGAGGTGCTGATCGAGCTCATCAACCAGACCCAGGTCTACCGCTTCATCAACAAGCCGGTGTCGGCGCGCCAGCTCGAGGAGCACGTGCGGGCGGCCCTCAACCGCTACCGAACCTACCAGGCGACGCCCGCGCTGGCACGGGTGGCGCAGCAGGTGCAGGCGCCGAAGGAGCCGGCGCCGGCGGCGGGCGGCCTGCTCGAGCGGCTCAAGTCCATCCGCTCGCGCTTCGGCCCGGGGCGCTGATCGCCGTCGGGGCGCGTCCCGGCCCGTTGACCTGGGTCAAGGCAGCCCGCCCGGGGCACGACTACCGTGCGCCAGGGTCGCCGGCTGTCCCGGCGTTCCTCCTCCCATGACCTCCGCCGCATCCATGCCAGCCGCCGGGACGAAGCCCACCGTGGCCGAGGAGGGCACGTGTTTCCACTGCGGTCTGCCGGTGCCCTCCCCGGTGCGCCACCAGGCCGTGGCCGGGGGCGTGCGCCGCCAGTGGTGCTGCGCGGGATGCATGGCCGTCACCCAGACCATCGAGACGGGCGGGCTGGACGGCTTCTACCGCGCCCGCACGGCTCGGCCGGCACCCGCGGCGGCGCGCGAGGAAGCGGAACTGCGCGTCTACGACGATCCCGCAGTGCAGGCGCCGTTCGTCACCGTGCACCCGGACGGCACACGCGAGGCCACGCTGCTGCTCGAGGGGATCACCTGCGCGGCCTGCGTGTGGCTCAACGAGCGCCACCTCGCCGCGCAGCCGGGCGTGCGCAGCGTCTGGATCAACTACGCCACGCGGCGCGCGCGACTGCGCTGGGATCCGGCCGTCGCGCGGCTCTCCGACCTGCTGCTCGCCGTGGAGGCGATCGGCTACCGTGCCTGGCCCCACGACGACACCCGTCGGGAGCAGCTCGAGCAGCGCGAGCGGCGCGATGGTCTCTGGCGGCTGTTCGTGGCCGCCTTCGGGATGATGCAGGTGATGATGTACGCGTGGCCCGCGTACGTGGCTGGCGAGGGGGAGATGAGCGAGGGCGTGGCGGCGCTGATGCGCTGGGCCAGCCTCGCGCTCACCGCGCCAGTGGTGTTCTACTCGGCCGCTCCGTTCTTCCGCGGTGCCTGGCGCGACCTTCGGCTGCGTCGCCTCGGGATGGACGTTCCCGTGGCGCTCGGCGTGGGCGCCGCCTTCGCCGGCAGCACCTGGGCCACGTTCACGGGCGTGGGCGACGTGTACTTCGACTCCGTGACCATGTTCGTGTTCTTCCTGCTCGCCGGGCGCACCCTCGAGGCAGGTGCGCGGCGCAAGGCCGGCGAGGCGTTGCGCCACCTGGCCAGGGCCATGCCTGCCGTCGCGCGGCGCCTGGAGCAATGGCCCGGCTCTCTCGAAGCCCGGGCCGTGCCGGCGACGACGCTGCGCCCGGGGGACCGCGTGCTCGTGCGGCCCGGCGACGCCGTTCCCGCGGATGGCATGCTGCTCACGGACCATGCACGCCTAGACGAAGCGCTTCTCACCGGCGAGAGCCGTCCCGTGGTGCGCCAGCGCGGCGAGTCGCTCACCGGGGGCTCCGTGAACCTCGACCAGCCCGTGGTGATGGAGGTGGCGCGCGCCGGCGAGGCCACGCGGCTCGCGGCCATCGTGCGGCTCTCGGAGCGTGCCCAGTGCGACCGGCCGCCCATCGTCCAGGCCGCGGACCGGGTGGCCGGGTGGTTCGTGGCGGCGATCCTGCTGCTCGCGGTCGGCGTGGCGCTGGCGTGGCTGCAACTGGATCCTGCCCGGGCCCTGCCGGTGGCGGTGGCGGTGCTCGTGGTGACGTGTCCGTGCGCGCTGTCGCTCGCGACGCCGGCGGCGCTCGCCGTGGCCACGGGGGCCTTCGCCTCCCGCGGCCTGGTGGTCACGCGGGCCAGCGCCATCGAGGCGCTGGCCCGCAGCTCCCACGTGGTGATGGACAAGACCGGGACGCTCACCACGGGTCGGGTGCAGCTGCTGTCCGTGAAGGTGCTCGGCGACCTGGACGAGGGCGAGTGCCGCCGCCTCGCGGCCGCCCTCGAGGCGGGGTCGCAGCATCCCGTGGCGGCCGCGCTGACTGCCGGCGTGCCCGATGCGCCGCTCGCCTCCGGCGTGGAGCACGTCGCGGGTGCCGGCGTGACCGGCACGGTGCAGGGGCGCGCGCTGCGGCTGGGCTCGCGGCGCTTCGCGCTCGGCGCCGGCGCGGCTGCCGGTCTGCCAGCCGAAGGCGAGGCCACCGAGGCGTGGCTTGCCGACGGGCGCGGCGTGCTGGCCCGTTTCCTCGTGGGTGACCGCCTGCGTGAGGATGCGGCCGACGTGGTGCGCGCGTTGCGGGCGCGCGGCGTGGAGGTCTGGCTCGCGAGCGGCGACCACCCGGGCGCGGTCGAGAGCATGGCGAGGGCCGCCGGCATCGACCATTGGCGCGCGTCGCTGTCGCCCGAGGACAAGGGCGAACTGGTGGCGCAACTGCAGTCGCAAGGCGCGAGGGTGGTGATGGTGGGCGACGGAATCAACGACGCGCCGGTGCTGGCCCGCGCCGACGTGGCCGTGGCCATGGGCGAGGGGGCGGTGCTCGCCCAGGCCACCGCCGACGTGGTGCTCACCTCGGGACGGCTCGTGGCGCTGGAGGAGGGGCTCGACCTGGCCGCGCGCACGCGCGCCGTGATGCGCCAGAACCTCGCGTGGGCCTTCACCTACAACGTCGTGGCGGTTCCGCTCGCGGCCGCGGGCTGGATCGATCCCTGGGCCGCCGGCATCGGCATGTCGGCGAGTTCGCTGCTGGTGGTGGTCAACGCCCTTCGGCTGCGCACGGCCCGCGGGTCGAATCCGACGGCCGTGGCGGCCATGCCTGCCGCCGGAGCGGTGCGGCCGGCCTGATCCGCGTGGACATCCTCTACCTGCTGATCCCGCTGTCCGTGGTGCTGGTGTTCCTGATCGGCGTGATCTTCTGGTGGTCGCTCAGGAGCGGCCAGTTCGACGATCTCGAGGGACCCGCGCACCGCATCCTGCTCGACGACGACGGTCCGGCCGACCCGCGCGACTGAACGGCGCGCGCGGTCACGCGCCGCGTGAGGTGCACGGCATCGACCCACGGCCATCGGGGACGCACATCGGACGCGCGTGGCGAGTCCCCCGCGTTGATCCAGATCAAGCGCGATTTGCTGCACCGCACGCAAGCGGTTGATCTGTGTCAACGGCGCCCTGGCGCCCATGG
>CAZXJW010000156.1:0-587 GCA_964641005.1 uncultured Rhodocyclaceae bacterium | reverse complement strand
CCCATGGATAGCATCGCCACGTGATCCGGAGACCGGGTCAGCGACGAACCAGGGAGCGCATCCATGCGAGAGGAAACAAGCTACAACTACACGGTCGTTCGCCAGTTCGCGATCATGACCGTCGTATGGGGCATCGTCGGCATGCTGGTGGGGGTGATCCTCGCCGCGCAGCTGCTGTGGCCCGACCTGACCTACGGCATCCCCTTCCTGTCCTACGGCAGGCTGCGTCCGCTGCACACCAATGCGGTGATCTTCGCCTTCGGCGGCTGTGCGCTGTTCGCCACGTCCTACTACGTGGTCCAGCGGACCTGCCACACGCGGCTGTTCGCCGGGCCGCTGGCGGCCTTCACCTTCTGGGGCTGGCAGCTGGTGATCCTGGCCGCGGCCATCACGCTGCCGCTCGGCATCACCTCGGGCAAGGAGTACGCAGAGCTCGAATGGCCGCTGGACATCCTGATCACCCTGGTGTGGGTGGCCTACGCGATCGTGTTCTTCGGCACCTTGGTCAAGCGCAAGGTGCCGCACATCTACGTGGCCAACTGGTTCTTCGGCGGCTTCATCCTGACGGTGGCGCTGCTGCACCTGGT
>CAZXJW010000155.1:0-7616 GCA_964641005.1 uncultured Rhodocyclaceae bacterium | reverse complement strand
GCCGGTGATCGGCGGCTGCACCGTCCAGTGGATGGGCAACGCATCGTCGCGCGCGGCCTCCACCGCCGCGCGCGCGCCCACCAGCGCGAGCACCGCTTCGCCGCGGTATCGCACCTCGCCCGCGGCCAGCACCGGCTGGTCCTTCACGTCCGGATAGATGCCGTAGCCGTTGGAGGGCACGTCCCCGGCCGCGAGGATGGCCTCGAGGCCGAGGCCTCGACGTGCCGCGTCAAGGTCACCCAGCGCGAAGCGGGCGCGCGCGTGGGGCGAGCGCACCACGCGCAGCCACAGGGCATCCGCGGGAATGCCGTCCGCGCCGAAGCGGTCGGTACCGGTGAGCTTGGCGATGCCGTCGGCCTTGGCGGCGCGCGCGCCGAGAGCGGTTCCGGCCGGCGGGCTGGCGGGCGCCGGCAGCACGGCGGCCGCGTCCATCACCGCCTCGACAATCTTGCGATAGCCCGTGCAGCGGCACAGCACGCCGCCGAGGCCGTCGAGCACCTGCGCCTCGGCGGGCAGGGGATGGCGGGCGAGCAGGTCTGCGGCGGCCATCACCATGCCCGGCGTGCAGATGCCGCATTGCGCGCCCATGTGGCGGTGGAACGCCGACTGCAGGGGCGAGAGCCGTCCGTCGCTGGCGAGGCCCTCGATGGTGGTGACGGCGCGCCCGCGCACCTGCGCCACGGGCGTGAGGCAGCTGCACACCTGGCGGCCGTCCAGCAGCACGGTGCAGGCGCCGCAGTCCCCGGCGTTGCAGCCGACCTTGGTGCCGGTGAGACGGAGCGAATCGCGCAGCACGTCGGACAGCCGCGTGGCGGGCGCGGCGGCCACCGACACGGGCGCGCCGTTCACGGTGAAGCCGATCAGGTCGGCGGGGTGGCGAGGATCGTTCATCGTGCGGCCATCTCCGCGCCCAGCTCGCCGAGCAGGCGGCGCAGCAGCGTGGCGGCGGCGTCGAGGCGGTAGGCGGCCTCCGCGCGCACGTCGTCGATGGGCGAGAGCGGCGCGAACTGCGCCTCCGCCACGGTCTCGCCGAGCGACGCGCCCGCGGCGCGTCCGGCGAGGGCGGCCTCCAGCAGGGGCAGCCGGCGCGCCACCGGCGAGCAGGCGCCCACGGCCACGCGCGCGGAGGTGATGCGGCCGGCGGCATCGCATTCGAGGGCGGCGGCCGCCATGACGATGGAAATGACCAGGTAGCGGCGCGCGCCGAGCTTGGCGAAGCGGCTCGCGGCGTGCGCGGCGGGGCGGGGCAGGAGCACGGCGGTGAGCAGCTCGTCGGCGGTGCGCGCGGTGCGGCGCGGACCGGTGATGAACCCGGCCAGCGGCAGGGTGCGGGTGCCGCGCCGCGAGGCCAGCTCCACGCGGGCATCCAGGGCGAGCAGCGCCGGCACGCCGTCCGCGGCGGGCGAGGCGTTGCAGAGGTTGCCGCCGAGGGTGCCGGCATTCTGGATCTGCACGCCGCCCACTTCCCGGGCGGCCTGCACCAGCGCCTGGAACGACGGCGGCAGCGGCGCCTCGATCACGTCGGTCCAGGTGGTGGCCGCGCCCAGGCGCCAGTGGTCGGCGTGGGCGTGGATGCCCCGCAGCGGCGCGATGGCGGTGATGTCGAGCACGGCGTCATCCACGGGGCGTCCCACGCGGGCCGGGTAGAAGTCGGTGCCGCCGGCCAGCACCGTGAGCGGCTGCCCGGCCAGTGCAGCGAGGGCATCGTCGAGCGAGTCGGGGCGCAGGTAGTGGGACATGGTCCGTGTCGGGGTGGGCGCGGGCCGCGCGGCGGGGCAGGGGAGCAGGCCGCGACTATCATAGCGCCCGCCTTCCGCGCCGGCACGCCGCGGCGCACACCGTTCCCGGAGCCCTCATGACTGCACGCATCGACGTGATTTCCGACGTGGTCTGCCCGTGGTGCTACATCGGCAAGCGCCACCTCGAACAGGCGCTCGTGCTGTGGAACGAGCGGCACCCGGACGAGCCCGTCGAAGTGCACTGGCATCCCTTCGAGCTCAACCCCGACCTGCCGACCACGGGGGTGGACCGGCGCGAGTACCTCGAAGCCAAGTTCGGGGGGCCGGATCGCGCGCGTGAGATCTACGCGCGCGTGCGAGCCGCGGGGCTCGGTGCGGGCATCGACTTCGATTTCGACCGCATCCGCGTGCAGCCCAACACCGTGGACGCGCACCGGCTGGTGGCGTGGGCGGCGGAGCGCGGCGGACAGGACGCCATGGTGGAGGCGCTGTTCCGCGGCTACTTCCTGGAGGGGCTCGACTACACCTCCCACGAGGCGCTCGCCACGGTGGCCGCGGGCGCCGGCTTCGATGCCCGGGAGGCACGCGACTTCCTCGCCAGCGGCGATGGCGCCGAGATGATCAAGGCCGACGAGCAGGTGGCCGCGCGCATCGGCGTCACCGGCGTGCCCTTCTTCATCTTCGACCAGCGCCTGGCCGTCTCCGGCGCCCAGCCCCCCGAGGTGATCGTGGATGCCATGGAGCAGGCGGGCGAGGGCGCCGAATGACGATCGCATCCGGCAGACCCGGTCGCGAACCCCCTTTCCCCGAAATCCCCTTCGCAAGGGGTTTCGAAGGATGATCGGACCCGAGGACATCGCGGGTGCGGCGCAGCGCATCGCACCGCACGTGCGCGTCACCCCGGTCATGGAGGTGGAGGCTGCGGCCTTCGGGCGGGCGGCGACACTGAAGCTCGAGTGCCTGCAGCACGCGGGATCGTTCAAGCCGCGCGGGGCCTTCAACCGCATCCTGGCCTCGCAGGTGCCGGCTGGTGGCGTCATCGCGGCCTCGGGCGGCAACCATGGACTCGCGGTGGCCTTCGCGGCGCGGGCACTGGGGTATCGGGCCGAGATCTTCGTGCCGGAGATCTCGGCCCCGGTGAAGCAGCAGCGGCTGCGCGAACTGGGCGCCGCGCTCACGGTGACCGGACGCGACTACGCCGAGGCCTTCGCCGCCTGCGAGGCGCGCCAGCGCGAGACCGGTGCGCTCATGGTGCACGCCTACGACCAGCCCGAGGTGCTGGCGGGGCAGGGCACCACGGCGCGCGAGTTCGAGGCGCAGTCGCCCGGGCTGGACACCGTGCTCGTGGCGGTGGGCGGCGGGGGATTCGTCGGTGGCATCGCGGCGTGGTTCCAGGGGCGTGTCCGGGTGGTGGCGGTGGAGCCGCAGACCTCCTGCGCCCTGCATGCGGCGCTCGCCGCGGGCACGCCCGTGGACGTGAGCGTGTCCGGCCTGGCGGCCGATTCCCTGGGTGCGCGCCGTGCCGGCGCCCTGGCCTTCGAGGTGGCGCGGCGCCACGTGGAGCGCGTGGTGCTGGTGAGCGATGCCCAGATCCGCGATGCGCAGCGCGCGCTGTGGCGCGAACTGCGCGTGGTGGCCGAACCCGGCGGGGCCACGGCGCTGGCGGCGCTCGCATCGGGGGCGTACCGGCCGGCGGCGGGGGAGCGCGTGGGCGTGCTGGTGTGCGGGGCGAACTGCGATCCGGGCAGCGTGGCCTGACGGACCGCGCCGTTCCGCGGGATGCTGCCGGTCCGCGCCCGGGAGGTCCGTAGAATGCGGAGCTTTCACGGAGCCACGCCTTGCCCCCGCCCCTGTTCGGACCCTTCGCCGCGCTGCGGCCCGTGCCCGCCCGCGCCGCCGACGTGGCCGCGCCGCCCTACGACGTGCTCGACACCGCCGAGGCCCGTGCCCGTGCCGCGGGGCGGCCCTTCAGCTTCCTGCACATCTCCAAGCCCGAGATCGACCTGCCGGAGGGTACCGATCCGTACTCACCGCAGGTGTACGCGAAGGCCGCGGAGAACCTCGCGGCCATGGTGCGCGCGGGCGTCCTCGTGCGCGAGGCCTCGCCCTGCTTCTACGCCTGGCGCATGACCATGGGCGCGCACGTGCAGACCGGGCTGGCGGGCGTGGCGGCGGTGGCGCACTACGACAGCAACCGCATCCGCAGGCACGAGTTCACGCGGCCCGACAAGGAGGACGACCGCGTCCGCCAGGTGGAAGCGCTGGACGCCCAGACCGGTCCGGTGCTGCTGGCGTGGGACGCGGTGGCCGACGCCGACGCGGTGCTCGCCGAAGTGACGCGCGCCACGCCCGAGGTGGACTTCGTGGCCGACACGGGCGTGCGGCATGGCCTGTGGCGCATCGCGGACGCCTCGAAGGTGCAGCGCCTGGTGCGCGCCTTCGAGGCGACGCGGGCGCTCTACATTGCCGATGGCCACCACCGCTCGGCCGCCGCTTCGCGGGTCGCGGCGCGGCGACGCGCGGCCGGGGGTGCTCCCGATGCGAGCCACGAGTCCTTTCTCGCCGTGGCCTTTCCCCAGCGCGAGATGCGCATCCTGCCCTACAACCGCGTGGTGGCCGACCTGAACGGGCTCACGTCGTCGGCCTTCCTGGACGCGATCGCGCAGCGCTTCACCGTGACGCCGGCCGATGCGCCCGTGGAACCCGACCGGCCTGGCACCTTCGGCCTGACCCTCGGCGGGCGCTGGTACCGCCTCGCGATCCACGAGGCTCGCATCCCGAAGGACGACCCCGTGGCGCGGCTGGACGTGAGCCTGCTCGCCGACAACCTGCTCGCACCGGTGCTGGGCATCCTCGACCCGCGCCGCGACCGGCGCATCGACTTCGTGGGCGGCATCCGCGGCCTGGGTGAACTGCAGTCCCGCGTCGACTCCGGCGCCATGGCCTGTGCCTTCTCGATGCATCCCACCCGCATGACCGACCTCATGGCCGTGGCCGACGCGGGGGAGGTCATGCCGCCGAAGTCCACCTGGTTCGAACCCAAGCTCGCCGACGGCCTGCTGTCCCACGTGCTGGACTGACCTCGAAATCCCCTTCGCAAGGGGTTTCTCAGAATCCCCTTCGCAAGGGGTTTTCGGGTCAGCGGCGCCCGGCGGCCGCAGAATCCCCTTCGCAAGGGGTTTTCGGGAGGGGCTTTCGGGTCAGCGGCGCGCGGCGGCCGTGTCCTCGGCCCAGGGCACGAGCGTGTCGAGGATCTCGGTGATGCCGCGGTTCATTGCCGCCACTGCACCGGGCGCGTCGTCGCTCGATACCGGGACCGAGATGCCGAAAGCCCTGCGGCCCAGCAGCGTGCGGGTGCGCCAGTCCACCAGCTCGGCGATCACCTCCACGCGCGCCACGGCGGGTTTCGCCGTGAGGTCGTGGTAGAGCGATTCCAGGTTCACGTTCAGGACCAGGTCCGCCTTGACGCCCGCCGTCACGCTGGTCACCGAGGCGAACCGCCCGCGAGCCTCGAGGCGCCGTTCGGTGAGCACCGCCAGGCGGCGCGAGGGGCGGTCGGTCCAGGCGGCGAACTGGTAGAGGCTGCGCCGGCCGGGCTCGCGGCTGAACACGAGGCTGTCGCCGTCGTAGAAGGAGTCGTCGTTGCCGCCTGCCACCGCGAGCTCGCCGGCCACGGGCGCGGGGGTGGCCGGCGGGGCGGGCGCGAGGTCGGTCATCACATAGTGCGTCACCGGCGGCGTGGAGGCCCCGCCCACGCAGCCTGCCAGCAGCGCAGAGATGAACAGGACCGGGAGCCACCGCATGGACATCACTTCACCTTCTCCCCCGGTCCGAGCTGCGTCGGATGCGGCCCGAACAGCGCCGCGCGCGGATCGCGCAGGCGGTTGAGCGTGCGGTCGAGCAGTTCGGCCGTCACGCGCAGTTCCTGGGCCGTGGCGCGCAGTTCCAGCGAGGCGCTGCCGGCGGCGGCGTCGAGCTGCCGGGCGAGCTTCGCCGTGTCGCGCTCCAGGCCCGAGGCGGTGCTGCCGATCTGCGCCACCACCGCGCTGGTCCGGGACTTGAGGTCGGTGAAGTCGGTCTGGATGGTCTTCGCCGACAGCGCCATGGAATCGCTGGCGCGCCCGAACACGTTCACGTTGCGCTCGATCACCGCGAGCGTGCGGTCGAGGCGCTCGAGGCGGGTCTCCAGCGCCTTGGCCGAGTCGGCCACGTTGCGCAGCGCTTCGCCGAAGGCCTCCTGGTTGGGTCTCGAGAGGAAGCCGCGCACCCCTTCCAGCGCCTGGATGCCGCTGTCGGCGAATCGGTTGGCGGCCTCCTCGATGCGCTCGTCGGTGGAGGTGCCCTCCTTGATGACGGGCGGCGAGCCGTTCTCCGCCACCGCCAGTGGTGCGCCCGGGGGCTCGGGCGTGACGAGGTTGATGCGCGCGAGCCCGGTGAGCAGGTTGCGCGACACCACTGCCACGGTGTTGTCGGACACCGGTACGCCGCGGTCGACGCGGATCTTCACGCTGACGTTGTTGCTGCGGTCGCGTGACAGGGAGAAGCTCGCCACCTGGCCCACCCTGATGCCGCGCATGCTCACGCTGCTGCCGGCCTCGAGGCCCTCCAGGGACTGGCGCGCGAACACGATCTCGTAGACCTGGAAGTTCGCGGCAGTGCCGGCGCCGCGCAGCCACAGCACCGCGCCCACGAGCGCCGCCACCAGCAGCAGCAGCGCCGCGCCGATCCAGGTGTAGCGCAGCTCAGGTTCCATGGCTCGCCTCCGCAGTGACGGTGGTCCTGGCCGCGAAGTATGCACGCACCCAGGGGTCCTCGGCCTGCATCACGGTCTGCACGGGCCCGTCGGCCAGCACCTTGCCGCCGGAGAGCACGATGACGCGGTCGGTGACGCCGAGCAGGGTGTCGAGGTCGTGGGTGACCACGAACACCGTGATGCCCAGGTCGGTGGCGAGGAAGCGCATGAGCCGGTCGAAGGCGCGCGCCGTCACCGGGTCGAGGCCGGAGCCTGGCTCGTCGAGGAACAGGATCTCCGGCTCCAGGGCGAGGGCGCGGGCGATGGCCGCGCGCTTGCGCATGCCGCCGGAGAGCTCGCTGGGCATCTTGCGGCCGGCCTCGGGCGGCAGGCCGGCCAGGGCGATGCGCAGCTCCACCAGCGGCCACACCAGTTCCGGAGGCAGGGCGGTATGCTCGAACAGCGGCACGGCCACGTTGTGGGCCACGTCCAGCGAGGAGAACAGTGCCCCGTCCTGGAACAGCACGCCGATGCGCCGGCGCAGGGCCGTGAGCTCGGGGGGCGCGCAGTTCCACACGTCCGTGCCCAGCACGCGCACCGAGCCGCCGGTCGGGCGCAGCAGGCCGATCATCTCGCGCAGCAGCACCGACTTGCCAGTGCCGCTTCCGCCGATCAGCGCCACCAGCTGCCCGCGCCCCACGTCGAAGGAGATGCCGTCGTGCACGCGCTGGCTGCCGAAGCGCGTGACCACGTCGCGCACTTCGATGACGGGTGCGGCCATCAGATGTCGAGCTCCTGGAACAGCACGGCGAAGAAGGCATCCAGCAGGATCACCGAGACGATGCCCTGGACGACCGTGGAGGTGGTGCTGATCCCGATGGCGCGGGTGTCGCGCGACACGGTCATGCCCATGCGGATGCCGATCACTGCGATGAACAGCGCGAACACGGGTGCCTTGACGAGCCCGACGATGAAGTGGCGCGGTGCGAGCGCGATGTGCAGGCGCTCGAGGTACACCGGTGGCGGGATGCCGAGGTTGGTGGCCGTCATGGCCATGGCGCCGAGGTTGCCCATCACGTTGCCCGCGAACACCAGCAGCGGCAGTCCCGCCACCAGCGCCAGCACGCGCGGCAGCACCAGCACGT
>CAZXJW010000154.1:3628-7635 GCA_964641005.1 uncultured Rhodocyclaceae bacterium | reverse complement strand
AGGCCATGAGCCCCGACTGGAACATCAGCCTGTTCCACTACCGCAACCACGGCGCCGACCACGGCCGGGTGCTGGTGGGCATGCAGGTGCCGCCGAAGGACCGCGCCGCCTTCCGGCGCTTCCTTCGGGAACTCAACTACCCGCATTGGGACGAAACCGGCAACCCCGCTTCAAGGCTGTTCCTGTGATCCGCAAGCTGTCCCTTCCGCTGCTGTGCTCCCTGGCCGTCCTCGCGGGCCCGCTGGGGGCCCAGACCCCCGACGCCGACTTCCTCGCCGCCCGCGAGGCCTTCCAGAAGGGCCAGGCGGCGCAGCTCGACGCGCTGGTGCCCCAGCTCCAGGGTCACGTCCTGGCGCCCTGGGCCGAGTACTGGCAGCTGCGCGGGCGCCTCGCCGACGCGCCTCGCGAGTCGGTGCGCCAGTACCTCGAGCGCTACGCGGGCCAGCTTCCCGCCAACCGGCTGCGCGCCGACTGGCTGCGCCAGCTCGCCCGCACCGGCGCCTGGGACGAATTCCGGCAGGAACTGCCGGCGCTGGTGGACCCCGACACGGAGATCCGCTGCCTCGCGCTGCAGTCGCGCGTGGCCGGCCGCGACGCGAACCTCGCCCGTGACGCGCGCGCCGTGTGGCTCACGAGCAACGAGCTGCCCGAGGCCTGCAACGCCGCCGTCGACCAGCTGCTCAGGGCCGGGGTGATCACCGAGAACGACGTCTGGGCGCGTCTGCGCATGGGCTTCGCGGCCGGCAACGTCACCATGGCGAAGTCCGCGGCCACCCTGCTGCCCGCTTCGCGCCGTCCCGACCCGAAGCAGGTGGACGCGGCCTCGAAGAACCCGCAGCGCTACCTCGAGGCCCGCAATCTCCACCTCGACTCCCGTGCCCGGCGCGAGGTGGCGCTGTTCGCCATCGGCCGCGTCGCCTCCAGCGCCCCGCCCGGCGCCGCCGAGCTGTGGCGCAAGCTGGGCACCCGCCTGCCCGCCGAGGACAACGCCCATGGCTGGGGCCTGGTGGCCACCGCGGCGTCCCGCCGCCACCTGCCCGATGCGCTCGCCTGGTTCGACCTCGCCGAGGGCGCCCCGCTGGAGACCTCCCAGCTGGCGTGGGCGGCGCGGGCCGCCCTGCGTGCCGGCGACTGGCAGCGCCTGCTCGCCTGGTCCGAGCGCATGGACGCCGAGGAACGCGACCGGCCGGTGTGGCGCTACTGGCGTGCCCGCGCCATGGCCGCGGTGGGGCGCTCCTTCGAGTCCGAGGCGCTGCTGTCGGTGCTCGCCCGGGAGCAGAACTTCCATGGCCAGCTCGCCGCCGAGGAGCTCGGCATCGCCGTGGCGGTGCAGAACTACAAGCCCCTGGAGGGCGAGATCGGCGCGGTGGAGCGCATGCCGGGGATCCAGCGCGCGCTGGCGTGGTATCGCCTCGGCCTGCGCTACGAGGGCAACCTGGAGTGGATCTGGTCCATCCGCGGCCTCGAGGACACGCTGCTCATCGCCGCGGCCGAGGTGGCGCGGCGCGAGGGCTGGTACGAGCGCGCCATCGCCACCGCCGATCGCTCGGTGCAGCTGGTCAACCAGGACCTGCGTTACCCGGCCCCCTATCCCGAGCTGCTGCGCGCCTCGGCGCGCGAGATGGACGTGGACGAGGCCCTGGTCTACGGCCTGGTGCGCCAGGAGAGCCGGTTCGTGCCCACGGCGCGCTCGAGCGTGGGCGCCTCCGGACTGATGCAGATCATGCCGGCCACGGCGCGCTGGATCGCCGGGCGCCTGGGCCTGAAGGAATGGCGCCACGCCGTGGAGGACGCCATCGACGCTAACGTGAACTTCGGCACCTACTACCTCAAGGAGATGCTGGTGCGCCTGGACGGCAGCCCGGTGCTCGCCTCGGCGGCCTACAACGCCGGTCCCAGCCGCGCCCAGGCCTGGCGCGGCGAGCGCACCCTCGAGGGCGCCATCTACATCGACACCATCCCCTTCAACGAGACCCGCGACTACGTGCGCAAGGTGATGGCCAACGCCAACCAGTACGCGCGCCAGTTCGGCCATTCGCTCACCCAGCTCAAGGCGCGCATCGGCAACGTCACGCCGCGCGGCACGGCCGCCGCCGCGATGCGCGATCCCTGAGGCCGGAGCTCACCCTGCTGGGCTAGAATTTCCCTCCACGCCCTCCTTCGCCGCGGGCGTTGCCCGCAGCCCGCATCGCACCCGACATGAACATCCGCTCCGTCTGCCTCGTGGGAGGCTCCGGCTTCGTCGGCCGCCACGTGGCCATGCAGCTCGCCGCGCGCGGCATCGCGCTGCGCATACCCACCCGCAACCGCGAACGCGCCAAGGAGGAGCTGATCCTCCTGCCCACCGCCGAGGTGTTCCACGCCGACGTGCACGACGACGCCGCGCTGGCGCGCGCCGTGAGCGGTTGCGACGCGGTGGTGAACCTGGTGGGCGTGCTGCACGACTCGCGCCGCAACGGCTTCCGCCGCAACCACGAGGAACTGCCCGCGCGCATCGTGCGCGCCTGCCTCGCGGCATCGGTGCCGAGGCTGGTGCACGTGAGCGCCCTGGGCGCCGACCCCGGCGGCCCCAGCGAGTACCAGCGCAGCAAGGGCCGCGGCGAGGCGGCCGTCATGGCCGGCGGCAGCCAGGGGCTCGCGGTGACCATCCTGCGGCCCTCGGTGATCTTCGGTCGCGGCGACGGGTTCCTGAACCTGTTCGCGGGGCTCGCGAAGCTCTTCCCGGTGCTGCCGCTGGGCTGTGCCGGCGCGCGCTTCCAGCCCGTGTGGGTGGAGGACGTGGCCCGCGCCGTGGCGCACTGCCTGCACGATCCGGCCACGGCGGGACAGCGCTACGACCTGTGCGGTCCGCAGGTCTACACCCTCGCGGAGCTGGTGCGCACCGCCTGCCAGGCCATCGGCGTGGAGCGGCGCATCGTGGCGCTGCCGCCAGCGCTCGCCATGCTGCAGGCCGGCGTCCTCGAGGTCCTGCCGGGCCGGCTCATGAGCCGCGACAACGTTCGCTCCATGTCCGTGGACAACGTCTGCGGCTGCGACTTCCCGGCGGTGTTCGGCTTCCGCCCGGCGGCCCTCGAGGCCGTGGCGCCGTCCTATCTCGGCGCGCGCACGCCGCGGGCGCGCTACGACGCCATGCGCGGCCGGGCCGGCCGCTAGCGCCGGACGCGGCGCGCGCCGACGGCCATGGAGATCTTCCAGGTGGGCGGTTCGGTGCGCGACGAACTGCTCGGGCGCAAGGTCGCGGACCGCGACTGGGTGGTGGTGGGCGCCCATGCGCAGGAACTGGTGGACCGGGGCTTCCGCCCCGTGGGCAAGGACTTCCCCGTGTTCCTGCATCCCGACACCCACGAGGAGTACGCGCTGGCGCGAACCGAGCGCAAGTCCGGACGCGGCTACCGCGGATTCGTGGTGCACGCCTCGCCGGAGGTGACGCTCGAGGAGGACCTGGCGCGGCGCGATCTCACCATCAACGCCATCGCCCGGCGCGCCGACGGCACGCTGGTGGATCCCTTCCACGGCGTGGACGACCTGCGCCTGGGCGTGCTGCGCCACGTGAGCCCCGCCTTCGCGGAGGACCCGGTGCGCATCCTTCGGGTGGCGCGCTTCGCGGCCCGGTTCGGATTCGCGGTGGCGCCCGGGACGCTCGAGCTGATGCGCGCCATGGTGGCCGGGGGCGAGGCCGACCACCTGGTGCCCGAGCGAGTGTGGCAGGAGCTGTCCCGCGGGCTGATGGAGGCACGGCCGTCTCGCATGTTCGAGGTGCTGCGCGCCTGCGGCGCGCTGGCGCGGGTGCTGCCCGAGGTGGAGCGGCTGTTCGCGCTGGCCGACGCCGATGGCGACGCCGGCCACCACACGCTGCAGGTGCTGGACCACGCGGCGGCCACGGGCCAGCCCCTGGAGGTGCGCTACGCGCTGCTGATGCACCAGGCCGAGCGGGCCGCCGGCCCGGGCGGCGACGCGGTGGCCGTGGCCCGCGCCGTGTCCGAACGCATCCGCGCGCCCAACGAGTG
>CAZXJW010000154.1:0-3618 GCA_964641005.1 uncultured Rhodocyclaceae bacterium | reverse complement strand
ACCTCGCGGCGATGGCCGCTGGCTGGCTGGGCACCGTGCACCGCGCCCTGGCGCTGGACGCCGAGGGGCTGCTCGCCCTGCTCACAGGCACCGACGCCTGGCGCCGCCCGGAGCGGTTCGCGCTGCTGCTCGCCGTGGCAAGGCTGGACGTGCAGGGACGCCCCGGCGCGGCGGACGTGCCCTATCCCCAGGCCGCGCGGGTGCAGGCGGCGCTGGCGGCGGGCATGTCCGTGGACGCCGCGGCGCTCGCCGCGGACCGCAACGACTCCCGTGCCATCCCGGAACGCATCCGTGCCGCCCGGCTGTCCGCGATCGCCGCTGCAACGGGCGTCAACGCATCCGTTTAGGGATCGGGAATTTTTCCCGGCCGGGCTGTCAGCCCCGCAACCCCGCTCCCCCAATCCCGTCGAGAAGGACCCCGTCATGAAGAAAGTCGCAGCCGCCGTTGCACTCGGCCTTGCGTTCGCCATGGGCGCCGCCCAGGCCGACGAAGGTCACCTGAAGAAGCTCGAAGCGAAGTTCAAGGCCGCCGACAAGGACAGCGACGGCACCCTCGACAAGGCCGAGGCCGCCGCCATGCCGGGCGTGGCGAAGAACTTCGACGCCATCGACACCGACAAGGACGGCACCGTCACCCTCGAGGAGATCCACGCCGGCATGCACGCCAAGGGCAAGGAGATGCACGCCCGGGGCGAGGCGAAGTTCAAGGCCGCCGACAAGGACAACGACGGCACCCTCGACAAGGCGGAAGCCGCCGCCATGCCGCGCGTGGCGAAGCACTTCGACGCCATCGACGCCGACAAGGACGGCACCGTCAGCCTCGAGGAGATCCACGCCTTCATGAAGACCATGAAGGAGAAGCACGGCGGCATGCACGAGGGCATGCACGACGACATGCACGGCGGCAAGAAGTAGCCGTCGTCAGCCCCCCCCCCCACCGCGGGCAGGCGCATGCACCTGCCCGCGGCGTTTCCGGGCTACCCTTGCGGCCTTCTCCCTCCGGAGCGGTACCCATGCTGGACCTCTACACCTGGGGCACGCCCAACGGCCGCAAGGTCTCCATCATGCTCGAGGAGTGCGGCCTGCCGTACCGGGTGCATGCCGTGGACATCGGCAAGGGAGCCCAGGACGAGCCCGCCTTCCGGGCCATCAACCCCAACGGCAAGATCCCGGCGATCGTGGATTCCGAAGGCCCCGGCGGCGCGCCCTTCGCGCTGTTCGAGTCCGGCGCCATCCTGCTCTACCTGGTGAAGAAGACCGGCCGCTTCCTGCCCCGCGACGAGCGCCGGCAGTTCGAGGCGATCCAGTGGCTGATGTTCCAGATGGGCGGCGTGGGACCCATGTTCGGGCAGGCCCACCACTTCCTGCGCTCGGCGAAGCAGGAGGTCCCCTACGCCATCGAGCGCTACACCGGCGAGGCGAAGCGCCTCTACGGCGTGCTCGACGGCCACCTCGCCACCCACGAGCACCTGGCCGACGAGTACTCGGTGGCCGACATGGCCACCTACCCCTGGGTGGCCCGCCACGCATGGCACAAGGTGGACCTGGCGGACTTCCCCCACGTGCGGCGCTGGTTCGAGGCGCTCGGCGCCCGGCCGGCGGTGGCGCGGGGCATGCGTGTCCCCTTCCTGAACTGAGGCCGCGGGGCGGCAAAGCTTCCGCCCCGGCAGGATCGCCCGGCGCGCCGCTCGACGATTCTCCTCAAGCCGTCGTCCTTCCAGCCGTAAACGCCGGTATGGCTACCCTTGCGCGCAGCGACCGGCCGTCCGCCGACACCCTTCCCGAGCGGATCGGGAAGTACCGCATCCTGCGCGAGCTGGGCCGCGGCGCCACCAGCCGGGTGTTCCTGGCCGAGGACACCTTCTTCAACCGCCTCGTGGCGGTGAAGATGATCCGCGACGAGGCCATCACCGACACCAGCCTGCGCCGCCGCTTCCGCCGCGTGTTCATGAACGAGGCGGCCCTGGCGGGCAAGCTGTCCCACCCGCACATCATCGCCATCTTCGACGCCGTGGCCGAGGACGAGGAGTCCTACCTGGTCATGGAGTACGTGGAAGGGCAGACCCTGGAGCACTTCTGCAGCCCGGACATGCTGCTGCCCATGGAACGGGTGGTGGAGATCATCTTCAAGGCGAGCCTGGCGCTCGACTACGCCCATCGGCACGGCGTGATCCACTGCGACGTGAAGCCGGCCAACATCCTGCTCACCCGCGACACCGACATCAAGGTGAGCGACTTCGGCGCCGCGCTCTACGACGAGGCCGACCACACCCACCTCACCGGCATCGGCTCGCCGGCCTACATGTCGCCCGAGCAGGTGCAGGAGAAGCAGCTCACCCACCAGACGGACATCTACTCGCTGGGCGTGGTGCTCTACCAGCTGCTCACCGGCCGCCTGCCCTTCCAGGGCTCCAACCGCGGCAGCCTGCTCTACCAGATCATCAACATCGAGCCGCTGCCGCCGTCGGTGCACCGGCTCGACGTGCCGCCGGACCTGGAGCGCATCGTGCTGCGCGCGCTCGCCAAGGACCCGGCGCAGCGCTACGGCACCTGGCTGGACATGAGCCGCGACCTGGCCCACGCCTTCAAGCACCTCACGCTGCCGGCGGAGACGGTGTCGGACACGGAGAAGTTCAGCGCCGTGCGCAGCCTGTCCTTCTTCCGCGACTTCCTCGACATCGAGCTGTGGGAGACGCTGCGCCTGGCCCAGTGGCACCGCTACCCGGCCAATACAACGATCCTGCGCGAGGGCGACACCGGCGACGGCTTCTTCGTGCTCACCGCCGGCGAGGCGGCCGCCACGCGCAACGGCAACGTGCTCGACATGCTGCGCGAGGGCCACTGCTTCGGCGAGATCCTGTACTTCGAGCACGGCCAGGAGCTGCGCACCACCACCATCACCACGCGCACCGCCTGCATCGCGCTGGAGATCAAGGCACGCAGCCTGCGCGAGGCCTCCGAGCGCACCCAGATGCAGTTCAACCGTGCCTTCCTGCGCGTGCTGGTGAACCGCATCGAGAAGCGCGAGACGCGCATCCTCACCCAGATCGGACCGGCGCCTGCCTGAGGCGGCGCCTCATCCGCGTCCGCGTCAGCGAACCAGCAGCACCGGCACCTCGGCGAGGTGCAGGACCCTGGTGGCCACGGAGCCCATGATCAGGTTGGCCACCGCGCTCATGCCGCGCGAGCCGATGACGATCAGGTCGCAGCCGCGCTCGCGCGCCATGCGCGCCAGGGTCTCGGCCGGATCGCCCACCACGATGTGATGCTCGTGGGCGAGCCCCGCCGCGGCCAGCAGGTCGCGCGCACCGGCGAGCGCCTTCTCGCCCTCGCTGCGGTACCACGCGTCGATCTGGTCGGCATTGACGAAGGTGCGCACCGCGCCCGACACCATCACGGGCTGGATGTTGGCCAGCAGGATGTGCGGTGCCTCGCGCAGCTCGGGCGCGAAGGCGATCACCTGGCGCACCGCGCGCAGCGCGTTCTCGGAACCGTCGACGGCGACCAGGAAGCGGCGCATGGCGGTCAGAGCACCGACTTGAGCAGCTTGCCCATCTCGGCCGGGTTCTTGGTCACGCGGATGCCGCAGGCGTCCATGATGGCGAGCTTCTCCTGGGC
>CAZXJW010000153.1:6915-7657 GCA_964641005.1 uncultured Rhodocyclaceae bacterium | reverse complement strand
GCCATCGCGGCGTGCGCCGGGATCGCCGGAAGCACGCGCATCGGACGGCACTGCAAGATCGGCGGGGCGGCCATGATCCACGGCCACATCAGCATCTGCGACCATGCCGTGGTGGCCGCCGGCACGATGGTGCGCAGGAGCATCGAGACACCGGGCATCTACGACGGGTTCTTCCCGGCGCTTCCGCACAGGGAGTGGATGAAGAACCTGGCCCATTTCAACCGGCTGGACGAGATCGCGGAGGCGGTGCGCCGCCTGGAGCGCGGGCGCCGGTCCGAGGAGGCGGACGAATCGTGAATTCCATGGAGATCCACCAGATCCTGCAGTACCTGCCGCACCGCTATCCGCTGCTGCTGGTGGACCGCGTCCTGCACTGCGAGCCCGGCAAGGACATCGTCGCGCTCAAGAACGTCACCATCAACGAACCCTTCTTCGAGGGGCACTTCCCGCACTACAAGGTGATGCCGGGGGTGCTGATCGTCGAGGCCATGGCGCAGGCCGCGGCGATCCTGTCCTTCAAGACCGTCGGGCTGATGGCGGACCGGCAGTCGGTCTACTACTTCGTGGGCATCGACAACGCGCGCTTCAAGAAGCCGGTGGGGCCGGGCGACCAGCTCGTGCTCAAGGTGGCCCTGCAGCGCCAGATCCGCGGCATCTACAAGTTCTCCGCCACGGCCGAGGTGGACGGAGCGGTGGCGGCCGAGGCCGAACTCATGTGCACCATGCGCGACATCAGCGCCAT
>CAZXJW010000153.1:1844-6905 GCA_964641005.1 uncultured Rhodocyclaceae bacterium | reverse complement strand
TCCCTCCGCCATCGTCCATCCCGGTGCCCGCCTCGGCGAAGGCGTGCAGGTGGGGCCCTTCGCCACCATCGGCGAGCACGTGGAGATCGGGGATGGCACCACCATCGGCGCCCATGCCGTGGTCACGGGCCACACCCGCATCGGGCGTGACAACCGCATCTTCCCCTTCGCCTGCGTGGGCGAGGCACCCCAGGACAAGAAGTACGCCGGCGAACCCACGGTGCTGGAGATGGGCGACCGCAACCACGTGCGCGAGTACTGCACGCTGCACACCGGCACGGTGCAGGACCGCGGCGTGACGCGCATCGGCAGCGACAACCTGTTCATGGCCTACGTGCACGTGGCCCACGACTGCGTGGTGGGCGATCACGTGATCTTCGCCAACTGCACCCAGCTCGCCGGCCACGTCCACGTGGGCGACTGGGTGATCCTGGCGGGGTTCACGGGCGTGCACCAGTTCTGCCGGATCGGTGCGCACGCCATGACCGCCATCAACACCGTGCTGGTACACGACCTTCCCCCCTACGTGATGGCGCAGGGCGACACCGCCCGGCCCCACGGGCTGAACACCGAGGGCCTGAAGCGGCGCGGCTTCCCGCCCGAGGCGATCGCCGGGCTCAAGCGCGCCTACAAGACGCTCTACCGCGAGGGCAACACCCTCGAGGAGGCCAAGCTGGCACTGGCCGGCCAGCGAGAGGCCTGCCCCGAGGTCGGCCTGTTGCTGGACTTCCTGGGGATCTCCACCCGGGGCATCGTCCGCTGAGGACTCCGATGGAGGCTCCGGTGCGCGTTGCGATGGTGGCGGGCGAGCCCTCGGGCGACCTGATCGCCGCGCCCCTGGTGGCGGAACTGCGCGAGCGGCTCCCGGCCGCTCGCTTCTTCGGCATCGGCGGGCCGCAGATGCAGGGCAGCGGCTTCGAGTCCTGGTATCCCATGGAGGCGCTGTCGGTGCGCGGCTACGTGGAGGCCGCGCGTGCCGTGCCGCGCATCCTGGCGATCCGCCGCGAACTGAAGGCGCGCCTGCTGGCCGAGCCGCCGGACCTGTTCATCGGCGTGGATGCCCCCGACTTCAACCTCGCGCTCGAGGAGTCGCTGCGCGAAGCTGGCATCCGGACGGTGCACTACGTGAGCCCCTCCATCTGGGCCTGGCGCGGGGAGCGCATCCAGCGCATCCGGCGTGCCGCCGACAAGGTGCTGGCGCTGTTTCCCATGGAGGTGCCGCTCTACGAGAAGGCCGGCGTGCCGGTGGCCTTCGTCGGCCATCCGCTCGCCGACGAGGTGCCGGAGAATCCCGACCGCAACGCCTCGCGCGAGCAGATGCGCCTGCCGCTGGACATCCCGGTGTTCGCGCTGCTGCCGGGCAGCCGGCGCGGCGAACTCGAGCAGCACGCGGCGCTGTTCGTGGAGACCGCCAAGCTGCTGCACGCCCAGCTGCCGGACGCGCGCTTTCTCGTGCCGCTCACCAGCCGCGCCACGCGCCTGCAGTTCGAGGAAGCCCTCTACCGAGGCGGAGCCACCGCATTGCCCTTCACCATCCTGTTCGGACATGCCCAGCTGGCGATGACGGCCGCGGACGTGAGCCTCGTGGCCTCCGGAACGGCCACCCTCGAGTGCGCGCTGCTGCGCCGCCCCATGGTGGCCACCTACCGCGTGCCGCGCCTGACCTACCGGCTGATGTGGCCACGCCGCTACCTGCCCTGGGTCGCCCTGCCCAACGTGCTGAGCGGGCGCTTCGTGGTGCCCGAGATCCTCCAGGACGACGCCACGCCGGGCAACCTCGCCCAGGCGCTGGTCAACCAGCTGCGCGACAAGGTCGTGCGGGCCCGGCAGGCGCACGCCTTCGATGGGCTCTACCTGCAGCTGCGCCAGGGCGCGGCGCGACGCGCGGCCGAGGCCGTGATGCCGCTGCTGGCCGCCCGCACGGCGCCGGTCCGCCCGCCGGGGCTGGCCGCGGTCGACGGGCCCCGGGCATGACCGGCGCCCGGATCGCGGGCGTGGACGAGGCCGGCCGCGGACCGCTGGCAGGACCGGTGGTGGCGGCGTGCGTGGTGCTCGATCCCGCCCGTCCCATCGCCGGACTGGCGGATTCCAAGACCCTGGGCGGCGCCCGGCGTGATGCGCTGGCGCATGCCATCCGCGAACGTGCCCTGGCCTGGGCCGTGGCCAGCGCCTCGGTGGAGGAGATCGACGCCATGAACATCCTGCAGGCCACCTTGCTCGCCATGCGCCGCGCCGTGCTGGCCATCGACCCGCTGCCCGACGAGGTGCTGGTGGACGGCAACCGCTGCCCGTCGCTGCCCTGCGCCACGCGTGCCGTGGTGCGCGGCGACGCCACGGTGGCGAGCATCAGCGCCGCCTCGATCCTCGCCAAGACCGCACGTGACGCGCTCATGGACGAGCTGCACGGCGACCATCCCGGCTACGGCTTCGATCGTCACCGGGGATATCCCACCCCGGAGCATCTCGCGGCCCTGGCACGCCTCGGACCCAGCGGCGTCCACCGGCGCAGCTTCGCACCGGTGCGTGCCGCGCTCGCCACGATGGCGCGAGGCTGAGCATGGAGCTGTCGCGCTGGCTGCACGTGCTCGGCGCCACGGTCTGGGTGGGCGGGATGTTCTTCGCGTACGTGGCGCTGCGACCCGCGGCCGCCAGCGTGCTCGAGGCCCCCCAACGCCTGTCGCTTTGGCGCCAGACCTTCGCGCGCTTCTTTCCCTGGGTATGGGTGTCGGTGGCGCTGATCCTCGGCTCGGGAATGCACATGATCGCGGCGATGGGCGGCGCGTCGGCGCCGGTGCACGCCCTGGCCATGATGGCCACGGGCATCGCGATGATGGCCATCTTCGCCCACGTCTGGTTCGCGCCGTGGCGGCGCCTCGCGCGGGCGGTGGACGCCTCCGACTGGGCCGCGGGCGGGCAGGCCCTGGGCAGGATCCGGCGCCTGGTGGGACTGAACCTCGTGCTGGGCCTGCTCACCCTCACGCTGGCCACAGCCGGCCGGCTGCTGGCCTAGAAGATCTTCCGCTTCAGGCCGGCCTGGTGGACGATGGTGGCGGCCAGTTCCTCGATGGAGCGGTGGGTGGTGTCCAGGAAGGGGATGCGCTCGCTGCGCATCAGCCGTTCGGCGCGCTCCACCTCGAAGGCGCAGTTGTCCAGGCTCGCGTAGCGGCTGTTGGGCCGGCGCTCGTGGCGGATCTGGGCGAGCCGGTCGGGCAGGATGGTGAGCCCGAACAGCTTCTGCCGCCATTCCTCCAGGCTGCCGGGCAGGCGCTGGTCCTGGAAGTCCTCCGGGATCAGGGGGTAGTTCGCGGCGCGGATGCCGTACTGCAGGCCCATGTACAGGCAGGTGGGCGTCTTGCCGCAGCGCGAAACCCCCACCAGGATGATGTCCGCCTCGCGCAGTTCCTTGGTGGAGACGCCGTCGTCGTGGGCCAGGACGAAGTTCACCGCCTCGATGCGCGAGTGGTAGTCGTGGGTGTTCTTCACGCGGTGCGATCGGCCGATCTCGAGGCTGTGGGTCACGCCGAGTTCGCGCTCCATGGGCGAGATGAAGACCTGGAAGCAGTCCAGGTAGAGCGCGTCGGCGCCGGCGATCACGGCGCTCACCTCCGGGTCCACCAGCGTGCTGAACACCAGCGGCCGTCCGCCGTCCGCGGCTCCGGCGGCGTTGATGCGCGCCACGGCCTCGCGGGCGCGCTCGACGCTGTCCACGAAGGGCAGGGTGGTCTCCTTGAAGCTCAGGTCCTCGAACTGCGCCAGCAGGCTGTGGCCGAGCATCTCGGCGGTGATGCCGGTTCGGTCGGAGACGAAGAACGCGTGGCGGCTCTGTTGGCGGTCCATGGGTGGCGTGGTGCTGCGATGCAATAACCGATCCGGTAACATAGCAGCTTTGCCGGGTGGCGCAACCGCTGGCCCGGTCGCAGGGGAGACCAAGAGCATGACAAGCCACTCGCCCTTCGTGGTTCCCTTCGAGGAACTGCGCATGAGCGACGTCGAGCGCGTGGGCGGCAAGAACGCCTCGCTCGGCGAGATGATCAGCCAGCTGTCGCGCGCCGGGGTGCGCGTGCCCGGTGGCTTCGCCACCACCGCCGAGGCGTTCCGCGAGTTCCTGTCCGGAACCGGACTGGACCGCCGCATCGCCGAAGCCCTCGAGGGGCTCGACGTGGACGATGTGTCCCGGCTGGCCGAGACCGGCCGGCGCATCCGCGGCTGGATCGTCGAGGCACCCCTGCCGGCTCGCCTCGAGCAGGACCTCGCCGCGGCCTACGCGGCCATGTCCGCCGACGGGCCGGCCACGGTGGCCGTGCGCTCCTCCGCCACGGCCGAGGACCTGCCCGACGCCTCCTTCGCCGGCCAGCAGGAGACCTACCTCAACATCCGCGGAATCGATCACGTGATCGACGCCGTGCGCCAGACCTTCGCCTCGCTCTACAACGACCGGGCCATCGCCTACCGCGTGCACAAGGGCTTCGCCCACGCCGAGGTGGCGCTTTCCTGCGGCATCCAGCGCATGGTGCGCTCCGACTCGGGCTCGAGCGGGGTGATGTTCACCATCGACACCGAGTCCGGCTTCGACCAGGTGGTGTTCATCACCGCGGCCTACGGCCTCGGCGAGACGGTGGTGCAGGGTGCCGTGAATCCGGACGAGTTCTACGTCTGGAAGCCGGGCCTGGCGACGGGACGCCCCGCGATCCTGCGCCGCAGCCTCGGCGCCAAGGCGATCAAGATGGTGTTCACCGAGCATGCGCGGGCCGGGCATTCCACCGAGACGGTGGCCGTGCCCGAGGCGGATCGTCACCGCTTCGCCATCACCGATGTGGAGGTGGAGGAACTGGCGCGCTATGCCGTGACCATCGAGCAGCACTACGGCCGCCCCATGGACATCGAGTGGGGCCGCGACGGCACCGATGGTCGCATCTACATCCTCCAGGCCCGCCCGGAGACGGTGAAATCGCGCGGCGGTGTCGAGACCCAGCAGAGCTTCCGGCTCAAGAGCCGCTCGGAGATCCTCGCCACCGGCCGCGCCATCGGCAACCGCGTGGGCGTGGGCACCGTGCGGGTGAT
>CAZXJW010000153.1:0-1834 GCA_964641005.1 uncultured Rhodocyclaceae bacterium | reverse complement strand
CCGCGACGTCTCCGAGATGCACAAGGTGCAGGCGGGCGACGTGCTGGTGAGCGACATGACCGACCCCGACTGGGAGCCGGTGATGAAGCGCGCCGCCGCCATCGTCACCAACCGCGGCGGGCGCACCTGCCACGCCGCCATCATCGCCCGCGAGCTGGGCATCCCGGCGGTGGTGGGCGCGGGCGACGCCACCCGCGTGCTGCGCGACGGCACCGACGTGACCGTGTCCTGCACCGAGGGCGACACGGGCTTCGTCTACCGCGGGCGCCTGGAGGTGGAGGTCACCGACCTGTCGGTGTCCACCATGCCCGAGCCGCCGGTGAAGATCTACATGAACGTGGGCAACCCCGAACTGGCCTTCGAGTTCTCGCGGCTGCCCAACGGCGGGGTGGGGCTCGCGCGCCTCGAGTTCATCATCGCCCGCATGATCGGGGTGCACCCGCGCGCCATCCTGGCCTACCCGGACGTGCCGGTGGACGTGCGCCAGGTCATCGACCAGCATGCCGCGGCCTACGGGTCGGCGGTGGACTTCTACGTGAGCAAGCTCGCCGAGGGCATCTCCACCCTCGCGGCAGCCTTCCATCCCAAGCCGGTGATCGTGCGGCTGTCGGACTTCAAGTCCAACGAGTACTCCAGCCTGGTGGGCGGAAAGCGCTACGAGCCCGTGGAGGAGAATCCCATGCTCGGCTTCCGCGGCGCCTCGCGCTACGTGGCCTCGAGCTTCAAGGACTGCTTCGAGCTGGAGTGCCGCGCCGTGAAGCGGGTGCGCGACGAGATGGGCCTCACCAACGTGGAGGTGATGGTGCCTTTCGTGCGCAACGTGGGCGAGGCCCGGGACGTGGTGGCGCTGCTCGCCTCCAAGGGCCTGGCCCGGGGCGAGAACGGGCTGCGGGTCATCATGATGTGCGAGATCCCCTCCAACGCCCTGCTGGCCGACGAGTTCCTGGAGCACTTCGACGGCTTCTCCATCGGCTCCAACGACCTCACCCAGCTCACCCTGGGGCTGGACCGGGACTCCGGCCTGGTGGCCGAGGCCTTCGACGAGCGCGATCCGGCCGTCAAGAAGCTGCTGGCCATGGCCATCGAGGGCTGCAAGCGCCACGGCAAGTACGTGGGCATCTGCGGCCAGGGGCCCTCCGACCATCCCGACCTCGCCCAGTGGCTGGTGGAGCAGGGCATCGACACCGTGTCCCTGAATCCGGACACCGTGGTGGATACCTGGCTGTACCTGGCCAAGCACTGCAGGGCGCCGGAGCACCGCTAGAGCGCGCTCCCCGACCGACACGCGCCGCAAGGGCCCGGACGCGGGCCTTTTTTGCGGTATCATCCAGCCCGATTCCGATGACGACGCGCGAGCCCGAATGACCAAGTTCGTCTTTGTCACAGGCGGTGTGGTTTCCTCCCTGGGCAAAGGCATCGCCGCCGCCTCCCTCGCCGCGATCCTCGAGTCCCGCGGCATCCGCCTCACCCTCCTCAAGCTCGACCCCTACATCAACGTCGACCCGGGCACCATGTCCCCGTTCCAGCACGGGGAGGTGTTCGTCACCGATGACGGGGCCGAGACCGACCTCGACCTTGGCCACTACGAGCGCTTCGTGCGCGCGAAGATGGGCAAGCGCAACAACTTCACCACCGGCCAGATCTACGAGAGCGTCATCAAGAAGGAGCGCCGCGGCGACTACCTCGGTGGCACGGTCCAGGTGATTCCCCACATCACCGACGAGATCAAGCACTTCATCCGGCTGGGGGCGGGCGACGCCGACGTTGCCATCGTGGAGATCGGCGGCACGGTGGGCGACATCGAGTCGCTGCCCTTCCTCGAGGCCATCCGCCA
>CAZXJW010000152.1:0-7717 GCA_964641005.1 uncultured Rhodocyclaceae bacterium | reverse complement strand
CACCATCACCGGCGCGCCGGGCGGCATCATGGCGAGCTTGAGCGCGCCCTCGCTCACCACCACGTCACCGGGCTCGAGGCCCGCCACGATCTCCACCTCGCCGGGACGCCGCCCGCCGAGCTGCACCTTGGTGATCTGGGTCTTGCCGCCATCGAGCACCTTGTAGACGAAGGTGTCCTTGCCCTGGGGCACGATGGACTGCTCGGGGATGGTGATGGCGGTGGCGCGGTTGTCGAGCTGCACCGACACGCGGGCGAACAGGCCGGGCTTGAGCTTGCCGCCGGTGTTGGGCACCTGGGCGCGCGCCAGCACCGTGCGCGACTTCTCGTCCACCACCGGCTCGATGGCGAAGATGCGGCCCTGGAAGCGCTCGCCGGGGAAGGCGTCGAGGCTCACCGCCACGGGCTGGCCGCGGGCGATGCGGCCCACGTAGACCTCGGGGACGCGGAAGTCGAGCTTGATGGAGGCGATGTTCTCCACGCGCACGATGCTGTCGCCCGTCTTCACGTAGGCGCCGGGGCTGATCTGGCGCAGGCCCATCACGCCCGAGAAGGGCGCGAAGATGGCGGTCTTGGCCAGCCGCGCCTGGTCCTGCTGCACGCGCGCCGCCGCCACTTCCATGGCGCCACGGGCGCGGTCCACCACCTCCACGCTCACGAAGCCCTTGGACAGCAGGTCCTTGGCGCGCTCGTGGTCCGAGGTCTTGGTGCGCAGCTCGCCGCGAGCGCCGCCTCGTACTCGGAGGCGTCGAAGGACACCAGCCGCGCGCCCTTCGCCACGGCCTGGCCTTCCTGGAAGTGCAGCGTCGTGATGCGGCCGTCGATCTCCGAGCGGATCAGCACCGACTCGTCGGGCAGCAGGGTCCCCACTGCGGTGACGTCGGTGGAGAAAGGCCCGACCTTCACGGGCGCCGCCTTGACCGGCAGTGCCATCGGGGGCTTGGCGGCGCCGCCGGCCGCAGGGCCGGCTCCGGGCTTGGCATCACCCGGCTTGGCGTCGCCGGGCTTCGCATCGGCGGGCTTGGCCGCCGCGCCCTCGCCCGGCTTGGCCGGAGGAGTCTCGGACTTGTTGCCGCAGGCCGCGAGCGATGCAGCGAGCACCACGGAAACGAAAAGGGAAAAACGTCGCATCGCTGCAGGCCTCGGCAGTTCAGGTTCTTGTAGTGGTGGAAGCAGGACTGGCGGCTGGCGCCGCGCGGACCGGATTCCGGAAGGGAATTGCTGGTGAACGACGCGGCGTTCCCCCCGCCGCGTTCCACTGCTGACCAATGGGTCAGTAATCGGGCCCTATGATAGCCCGATCCTTTCCGGCGAGCCATGCGACTCTCCCTCGACGCCATAGCCACGCTCGACGCCATCGCCCGTCGCGGCAGCTTCGCTGCCGCGGCCGAGGAACTGCATCGCGTCCCCTCCGCGGTCACCTACACCATCCAGAAGCTCGAGCAGGACCTGGGCGTGCGGCTGTTCGACCGCTCGGGGCATCGCGCGCGCCTGACCACCGAAGGCGAGGAGCTGCTGCGCGAGGGCCGCCACCTGCTGCGGGCCGCGGGCGAGATCGAGGCGCGGGTGCAGCGGCTGGCACGCGGCTGGGAGAGCGAGATCGCCATCGCCGTGGACGAGATCGTGCCCATCGAGCGGCTGTTCGGGCTGCTGTCGGAGTTCTACGCCCTGGGCACCGGCACCCGCGTGCGGCTCGCCGAGGAGGTGCTCGCGGGCACGTGGGAGGCCCTGCTCACCGGACGCGCCGACCTGGTGGTGGGCGCCTCGGGCGACCCGCCGGGCGAAGGAGGCTGCTCGACGCTGTCCGTGGGCACGGCGCGCTTCCTGTTCGTGATGGCGCCGGGGCATCCGCTGGCGGCCCTGCCCGAGCCGCTGGCCGTGGAGGACATCCAGGCCCATCGCGGCATCTCCACCGCCGACAGCGCGCGCAACCTGCCGCCGCGGGCCACGGGCCTGGTGTCCGGGCAGGACAGGCTCACGGTGCCCAGCCTGCAGGCCAAGGCGGCTGCGCACGTGGCCGGACTGGGCGTGGGCTACCTGCCCGAGCACCTTGCCCGGCCGCTATTGGAGGAAGGAAGGCTGGTGGCGCGGGAGGTGCAGGAGCCCAAGCCCATGGCGCAGGTGTGGATCGCGTGGCGGCCGCGCGGCGCCGGCCGCGCGCTGCGCTGGTTCCTGGAACGGCTGGGCGAAGAGAAGCTGCGGGCGGACCTGATCGCCTGAGCACGCGCCCTCAGGACGGCAGCGGACCGCGGCGCGCAGCGGGACAGACCCGGTGGGTGGCGAGCAGCCCGTCCTCAGGCTGCGCCGCCGGCCGCCTCCTGCGCGGCCACCTCGGCGTGCACCCGGTCCATGTCCAGCGCCTTGACCTCGGTGACCAGCCGGTCGAGGGCACCGCCCATCATGGCGCCGGGCTGGGAATAGACGATCACCTGCTCGCGGAAGGCCATGAGCGTGGGGATGGCCTGGATGCCGAACTGCTGGGCGATCTCGGGGTTGTCCTCGGTGTTGAGCTTGGCGAACACCACGCCCTCGTGCTTGCCCGCGGCGGCCTCGAACACGGGCGCGAAGGCGCGGCAGGGGCCGCACCACGGCGCCCAGAAGTCGACGATGACCACGTCGTTGCCGGTGACGATGGATTCGAAATTCTCGCTGGTGAGTTCCACGGTGGCCATGGGGGGTTGCTCCAGGGGTTGGTCGGTTCGGCCGCCGGGATCGCGGCGGGCAGGCAGCGCCCGCGCCGGAGATCGATGGCGGGAAGATACGGGCGCGCCCGGCGGCCTTCAACCCGGCCGCGAGCGGTTTTTCCTATCGCCGCGATCCGAACGATCCATCACCGCGCGCACCGGCCGAACCTATACTCGGGTCGTGCGTGGAGCAGTTCCCTGCCGCCACACCATCATCGCGAAGGAGAAAGCATGAAACCCGACATCGGTCTCAGCGATGCCCAGCGCAAGGGCGTCATCGACATCCTCAACCGCCTGCTCGCCGACGAGGTGGTCCTGTACGTCAAGACCCGCAACTACCACTGGAACGTGGAGGGCCCCGACTTCAGCGAGACCCACAAGTTCTTCGAGGACCAGTACGAGGCGCTCGACGAGATCATGGACGACGTGGCCGAGCGCGCCCGCTCGCTCGGCGGCCGCGCCACCGGCTCGCTCGCCCAGTACCTCAAGCTCACGGGGCTGAAGGAGGACAACGGCAAGACCGCCGGCGAGAAGGCCATGATCAAGGACCTGCTCGGCGACCACGAGGCCATCGTGCGCAGGCTGCGCAAGGACGTGGGCGTGGTGGGCGACAAGCACGGCGACGTGGGCACCGAGGACTTCCTCACCGGGCTGATCGAGCAGCACGAGAAGATGGCCTGGATGCTGCGCTCCTTCCTGGGCTGAGCGCCGCGCGCGGGGCGTGCCTGCGGGCGCGTCCCGCGCACGAATGCGCGGCGCCCACCCTGCCTTGCCAACCGGCCCCACCCACCCGCACGGACGGCCCGATTCCGGCCACGCCCACCTCGTGCGCGACGTGGCGGTGGCGCGCGCGGGCGAGGATGCCGCAGGCGTGCTCGCGCGGATCCGCGCTGCCACCCCCGCCTTCCACGACGTGGTCTACGTGGTGGACGGGGACGGGCGCGTGGAGGGCGCGGCGAGCCTGGGCGCGCTGCTCGCGGCGCCCGGCGGCGAGCCGGTCTCGCGCCTGGCGCACCCCGCGCATCCGCTGCACGCCGACCTCGACCAGGAGCACATCGCCTCCCACGCCCTGCGCCACGGGCTCACGGCAGTGCCCGTCACCTCGGCGGACGGCGTGCTGCTGGGCGTGGTGCCGCCGCAGGCGCTGATGCGCATCCTGCGGCGCGAGCACGTGGAGGACCTGCACCGGCTGGCCGGCATCGGCGCCGAGGGCGATCTCGCGCGCGAGGCCATCGAGGCGCCGCCGCTGCGGCGTGCCCGCGACCGGCTGCCGTGGCTGCTGGCGGGCCTTGCCGGCAGCGTGGTGGCCACCACGGTGATGGCCTCCTTCGAGGCGCGCCTGGAGCAGATGGTGGCGCTCGCGTTCTTCGTGCCCGCCATCGTCTACCTGGCCGATGCCATCGGCACCCAGACCGAAGCCATCGCGGTGCGCGGCCTGTCGCTGTCGCACTTGGCATTGCGCGACCTGGTGTGGGGCGAGCTGCGCACCGGACTCATCATGGGCGCCACGCTCGGTGCGGTGGCCTGGCCCGCCGTGTGGCTGGTGTTCGGCGACCCGCGGCTGGCCTCGGCCGTGGCGCTGTCGCTGCTGGTGGCCGGGGCGCTCGCCACCACCGTGGGGCTGCTGCTGCCCTGGGCGCTGGCGCGCACCGGCCGCGATCCGGCCTTCGGCAGCGGACCGATCGCCACCATCATCCAGGACACCGTCTCGCTGCTGATCTACTTCGCCATCGCCTCGCTGCTGCTGTTCTGATCCGGCGCGAAGCGCCCGAAGTGCAGCAGCACCGTGGGCAGGATGAGCAGGTTGAGCAGCGTGGAGGTGACCAGCCCGCCCAGGATGATGGTGGCCATGGGACCCTCGATCTCGCGGCCCGGCTGGCCCGAGCCCAGCGCGAGCGGCAGCAGGCCCAGCGAGGTGACCAGCGCCGTCATCAGGATGGAGGGCAGGCGCTCGGCGGCGCCGCGCACCATGGTCTCCAGGTTCCAGGGCGCGCCCTCCTCCACCACCAGGTGCTGGTAGTGGGACACCAGCATGATGGAGTTGCGCAGCGTGATGCCGAACAGCGTGACGAAGCCCACCAGCGAACCCAGCGTCATCCAGCCCCCCGAGAGCATCACCGCCACCACGCCGCCCACCAGCGCGAAGGGCAGGTTGAGGAAGGCGAGCCCGAGATTGCGCAGGTTGGCGAAGGCCAGGTAGAGCAGCACGAAGATGCCGAAGCCCGCCAGCGCCGAGTGGAACAGCAGCCGCTCGCGCGCCGCCACGGCAGCCTCGGCCTCGCCGGTGATCACGGCGTAGTTGCCCTCGGACAGCGCGACCTTGCCCAGGGCCGCGCGCACGTCGGCGGCGAAGGCTTCCTGGTCGCGGTCCTCCACGTTCGCGGTGACGCTCTGGATGCGCTTGCCGCCCTGGCGAAGGATCTTGTAGCGCCCGGCGGCGAGCGAGATGTCGGCCAGGTCGCCCAGCGGAACCACCGTGCCGGACGGGGTGCGCACCGGAAGCTGCGCCACCTGCGGGGGCCCGCGCCGCCACGACGGATCGAGCACCACCACCACGTCGGTCACGCGGCCCGCATCGTGGACCTGGCCGGTGCGCGCGCCCTCGTAGGCGGTCTGCACCACCTCCAGCACGTCCATGGGCGCGAGCCCCCACGCCGCGAGCCGGTCCTGGCGCAGTCGCACCGAGAGCTGCGGCATGCCCGCGGGCGCCTGCACCTGCACGTCGCGTGCGCCCGGCACGGCCGCCACGGCGGCGGCCACGGCGCGGGCATCCGTGTCCAGCCGGTCGAGATCGGGCCCGTAGAGGTTCACCGCCAGCGCCGCGGGGAAGCCGGCGATGGTCTCCTCGATGCGCTCGGTGAGGAAGGTGTTCACCGAGAAGGACAGGCCCGGGAACGCGCCGTCCATGCCGGCGAGGATCTCGCGGATGCGCCGCAGGATGCGCGCCTGTTCCGCGCCCTCGAGGGCGCCGATCTCCACCTCGAACTCGCTGTAGTGCGGGCCGAAGGTGTCGGCGCCGTTCTGCGAGCGCCCCACCCACTGGGCGACGGACTTCACGCCCTCGATGCCGCGCAGCGCCGCCGTGACCCGGTTGCCGACGCGCAGGGTCTCCTGCTCGGAGGTGCCGGGCACGGCCGTCATGTGGATCACGTAATGGCCTTCCTTGAGCGAGGGGATGAACTCGCCGGAGAACAGCGGCAGCAGCGCGAGCCCCGCGGCGATCACCACGCCGGCCGCACCCATCACCCGGCCCGGGCGGCGCTCGATCCGGCGCAGCAGCGCCTCGTAGCCGGGCCGGATGCGCTGCACGAAGGGCGGGTCGGCGGCCTTCACGGAGCGGCGTCCCAGCACCAGCACGCACAGCGCCGGCGTGAGCGTCATGGCCGTCACCAGCGACACCAGGATGGCCAGGATGTAGGCGAGCCCCAGCGGCGCGAACAGCTTTCCGCCGATGCCGCCGAAGGTGAGCAGCGGCACGAACACCAGCGCCACGATGAAGGTGGCGTACACCACCGAGCCGCGCACCTCCACGCTCGCGTCCAGGGCCACCTCGGCGTCGCTGCGCGGATTGCCCGCGGCGCGGTTCTCGCGCAGCCGCCGGAAGATGTTCTCGGTGTCGATGATGGCATCGTCCACCACCTCGCCCAAGGCGATGGCCAGGCCGCCCAGCACCATGATGTTGAGCGGTTCGCCCAGCGACCCCAGCACCAGCACCGCACCCAGCAGCGACACGGGGATGGCGGTGGTGCAGATCAGCGCGGTGCGCACGTTGTAGAGGAACAGGAACAGCACCAGCACCACCAGCGCCGAGCCCACCAGCACGTCGAAGCGGATGTTGCCCACCGCCGTCTCGATGAAGTTGGCGGGCCTGAACAGCGCGTCGTGCAGCACCACCTTCTCGCGCCCGAGCAGCGGCCGCAGTTCGTCCAGGGCTGACTCCAGCGCCTTCGACACCGCCAGGGTGTTCGAGCCGAGCTGGCCCTGCACCATCAGGAACACGCCCTCGCGGCCGTCGATGGCCGCGGCGCTGATGGGCGCGGCCGCGCCCTCGGCCACCTCGGCCACGTCGCGCAGCCGCACGCGCTGGCCGGCCGACTCGCGCAGCACCACCCCGCCCAGCTCGGCCGCGTCGGCGGGCTGGCCGTCGGTGACGATGCCGATGCGCTGGTTGGCCCCCGGCAGGTAGCCCGCCGAGAGCACGCCGGTGGCGCGGCGCGCGGCCGCCACCACGTCGTCCAGCGCCAGCCCGTGGCGCTCCAGGCGGCGCGGATCCACCCGCACCTGCCACTCGCGCACGTGGCCGCCGAACACGTTCACCTCGGCCACGCCCTCCACCGCCATGAGGTGCGGCCGAACCACCCAGTCGGCGAGGCCGCGCAGGTCGGCGAGGCTGCGCGCCTGCGACGTGAGCCCGATGCCGAGCACCGTGCTGGCCGAGGACGTGAGCGGCGTGAGCTGCGGCGGACCGACCCCGGCGGGCATGCGCGCGCCCGAGGCGGCCACGCGCTCGGCCACCACCTGGCGGTTGCGGTGGATGTCCGAGCCGTCCTCGAACAGCACGGTCACCACCGACAGGCCGGGAATGGACTGGGAGCGGATCACCTCCACGCCGGTGACCCCCAGCAGCGCCTGCTCCAGCGGCGCCGTGACCAGCGTCTCCACCAGCTCGGCCGACAGGCCGGCGGCCTCGGTCTGGATCACCACCTGGGTGGGCGAGAACTCCGGGAACACGTCCAGGCGCGCGCGCTGCAGCTCGAACACGCCCGAGGCCACCAGCATGAGCGCCAGCGCCACCACCACGCCGGGGAAGCGGATGGAGAAGCGGACGATGGCGGTGATCAATCTTCGTTCTCGTTGCGGATCTGGTACTCCAGCTCCTCCGACAGGAGCAGCTGCGCACCCTTGACCACCACCGGCGTGCCCGCGGCCGGGCCTCCCGCGGCGAACCACCCCCCGGCCACGCGCTCGCGCGCCACCACGGGCACGCGCTCGAACACGTCGGGCTCGTCGGCCGCCACGACATAGACCCAGGAG
>CAZXJW010000151.1:0-7875 GCA_964641005.1 uncultured Rhodocyclaceae bacterium | reverse complement strand
CGAGCACGAACGGCTGGTCGGGGAACTTCTCGGCCAGCGTGATGGCCGCCGGCAGTCCCCGGGCGACCTCTTCCGCGAAACTCGGCCCCGACAGCGCGCCGCGAGGCACCGAGGGCGCGAGCACGGCTTCGGCCACCTCGTGCGGGAACTGCGCCGTGCCGGACTCGAACCCCTTGCACAGCCAGACCACCGGCGGCACCGGGCCGGCGTCGCGCATGGCGGAGAGCGTGCCGCGCAGGGCAACCGTGGGCGTGGCCACGACGGCGAGCCCGGCCCCGTCCAGGGCAGCGCCGAGGTCGGGCTCGACGGTCACCCCAGCGGGCAGCGGGAAGCCCGGCAGGAACTCCCGGTTCTCGCGGTCCCGGGCCATGGCCTCGCAGTGCGCGGGCTGCCACGACCAGAGGGTGACGGCATGGCGGCCAGCCTGGGCAAGGGCGAAGGCGGTGCCCCAGGCGCCGGCACCGATGACGGCGAGCTTCACAGGCCCCAGAGCGCGCTCACGCGCACGTAGCCGGACAACCCGTCGCGATGCTTCACCCGGGCCCACGCGCCGGCGGGCTCGAGCAGTTCGAGCACCAGTCCGCGCTGCGCCCGGAACACCGGCTCGGCCGAGTCGACCGCCGCACTCCGGACCACCGCCAGGTCCTCCGTGACCACCACCGTCCGGCGTGCGTCGATGGCCTTCGCCTCGGCCCAGGCGAGGCGTCCGCCGGGGTCGCGCACCTTCACCCAGCCCTGGACCTCGGTGAGCACCTCCACGGGCGAGCCGGCACTGATCACGAACTGGCGCACTGCCCGGGTGGAGGGGGCGTCGTAGAGCACCGCCGGTGCCTCGCCGACGCTGCGATACTCGATGGCGAGGCCCGGACGGCAGGCCGAGGCCGCCAGCACCCCGACCGAGAGCAGCACTGCGCGCCGCAGACCGGCCACGCCCGTCGCCTCAGTGGGTGGCTTCCGGGGCGGGCTGGGCCGCTGCCGCGTCCCGCTGCTGCCGGTACAGGGCATCGAAGTTCATGGGCGCCAGGAACACCGGCGGGAAGCCGGCGCGCACCGACAGGTCGCTCACGGTCTCGCGAAGGTAGGGCAGCAGGATGGTGGGGCAGGTCACGGCGTAGACCGCCTCGACGTCCGCATCCGGGATGCCGCGCATCAGGAAGATGCCGGCCTGCGTGGCCTCGATCAGGAAGAAGGTCTTCTCGCCCAGGCGCGCCGTGACGGTGGAGGTGAGCGCCACCTCGTGGAAGTCGTTGCCCAGCGCCTGGCCCTGGTTGCGGAACGAGAACTCGAGCTGTGGCTGGTCTCGCTCCAGGAAGACCGCGGGAGCGTTGGGGATCTCCACGGAGAGATCCTTCACGTAGATCTTCTCGATGGAGAAATGGGGTTGCTGTGCCTGCTGTTCGGCCATGGGACGCTCCGGAAGGGGGGGCGAAAAAAGGCGCGTAGTGTATCCCACCGCCCCCTGCCTCCCGTCGCGGCCGCGCCGCGGCGGCGCGGATCAGGCCCCGGAGGCCGCCAGCAGCGGGTCGAGGCGCCCCTGCCGGTCGAGGTCCGAGAGGTCGTCGAAGCCGCCCACCCAGGTCTCGCCGATCCAGATCTGGGGCACGGTGCGCCGGCCGGTGCGCTCGGTCATCTCGGCGCGCCGCTGCGGCTCGAGGTCGACCCGGACCTTCTCGATGCTGCGCACGCCCTTGGACGAGAGCAGCCTCTCGGCGGCGATGCAGTACGGACAGGTGGCGGTGCAGTACATGAGGACCGGGGCCATCACTTCTTCTCCACCGGCATGCCGGCCTGCTCCCACGCGCCCATGCCGCCCTGAAGGTTGAAGACCTCCTTGAAGCCCGCCCCCTTGAGGGTGGCGGCCGCGCCCTGGGACCGGTTGCCCGTGGCGCAGTGGACCAGGACCGGTCGGTCCTTGAACTTGTCGAGCTCGCCCAGGCGGGTCTTGAGCTGTCCGGCGGGAATGAGCCGGGCATTGGCGATGCGACCCTTGTCGTGCTCGGACTGCTCGCGCACGTCGAGCACCACGGCATCGCGCCGGTTGATGAGCGTCACCGCCTCGGCCACGCCCACCTGTGGAATGCCCGACAGCCGCTTCGCGATGGTGGGCCAGGCAAGGCCGATCCCGCTCGCCACGGCGATGAGGATGAGCCAGATGTTGTCCTGCACGAACTTCAAGGTGCTGCTCCTTTCGATTCCAGTTCGTCGGCAAGCGCCGACAGCTGCGGGCGGCCCGATCCGCGCGCCTCGCGCAACGCCCGCGCTTCGGCGCCGGGATAAGCCGCCTTCGCCCGGGCCCACAGCCCTCGCGCCTCGCCCTGTCTTCCCGCCAGCGCGTCCAGCATGGCCACGCGGTACACCACGTCGGGGAGCGGGGCGGCCCGCATCACCGCCTCGCAAAGCACCCGGGCATCGTCGACGCGGTCCGAATCGAGGGATGCGGCCCGGCAGAACCCCAGTTCCGCGTAGTGGCCCAGCAGCGAACTTCGCTGGATGTCCTGCAACCGGGCGATGTCCCGCGCACTGGCCGGCGAGGGCGCTCCGGCCGCTTCACGCCTGGCCAGCAAACCCTCGAGGAAACGGTAGTCCTGGGCAAGCGTGAGGCAGACGAACCAGCCCAGTGCCAGCGTGGCCCAGGCGATCGGCCGCCCGGCCCGCGACGTCGCGGATTCTAGGCGAGCCCCGTCCAGGGCGCCAAACGCCAGCGACGCGAGGCCGAGGAAGTGCGCGTACCACAGCGGGTACTCCACGAGGCTGTGCAGGCCGATCACCGCAAGGACGGCGAGAGGCCACCAGCGCCCGGGGGTCGCGGCCTCGGATCGCCAGCCCCGCCACCAGAGAACGAGGCCCAGCCCGAGCACGGCGAGGCCCGGCAACCCCAGTTCCGCGCCGACGTGCAGCGGCAGGTTGTGGGCGTTGTGCGTCATCACGGCGGCAGTCGGTGCGTCGAGTGCGCCGGTGTGCTCGAAGAAGCGCTCGGCGAAGCGCCCCTGCCCCGCGCCCGCAAGCGGCGATTCGGCAAGCATCCAGCCCGCCGCGCGCCAGATGCCCGGACGCTCCTCGCCCGTGCGCCCGGGCACCGTGACCCCCGTCCCGGCGGCCGCCTGGCCCGGCGGCGACGCTGCCGACGGCATCAGTGCCACCGCCACCAGTCCGGCGAGCGAGGCCAGCAGCACCGCCAGCAGGCGCGACACGCCCGGCGCGCCGAGCGACCGGCGCGACAGCATCGCGAGCAGCAGCAAGGCCGCGAGATAGCCCCACGACGCTCGCGAGCCCGTGAGCGCCATGGCCGCACCGAGCGGCAGGGCCAGCGCCACGGCGACTGCGATCGGCACGCGACGGGTGGCAGCGAGCCATCCCGCGGAGGCCGCACCGAGCGCAAGCAGGTCCGCGAGCTGGTTCGCCTGGCCCACGTTGCCGTGGAGTCGCGGACCTGTCGCGGACAGCAGCAGGCCTTCGACCTGCACGCCGCCAGCCTGCAGTGCCGCGGCGAGGGCATCGAGGAGCGCCGCCGCGAGCACGGCCCAGGCGAGCGCCGCACAGAACCGCCCGGGCCCGACGGCGCTCCAGAGCGTGCGTCCGACGGCCATCATGAAAGCTGCCCACAGCAGGTAGGCCGCCGCGAGCATCGCGAGCGGCCCCTGGGCGGCGTGACCCGCGAGCACGTGGAGGAGCACGATCACCGCGAGACCGAGCGGCAGCAGTACCGATCGCGGCACTGCCGCGGCACTCACCGGCCTGGGCAGCAGCAGGAGCGAGCCCGCCGCCAGGCCCAGGACCGCCGCCCACCACTCGCCGTGGAACGAGCTGATGGGTTCGTTCGCGAAGGGCAGCAGGAACGGCAGGCTGGCGGCCGTGGCCAGCGCGGCCAGGGCGAGTCGCGGTCGCAACGGGACGGCGGAACCGGCTCCCGCGGGTTGCGCAGGGTTCACGGGCTAGAATTCCACGCAAGACACGTACCGAAAGGGAGAGACGGCGCATGACCCATCGAATCGTCCTGCTCAGGCACGGCGAGAGCACCTGGAACCGCGAGAACCGCTTCACGGGCTGGACCGACGTGGACCTGTCCGAGCGCGGCCGCGAGGAGGCACGCGAGGCCGGCCGGCTGCTGCGCGCCGAAGGCTTCGAGTTCGACGAGGCCCATGTCTCGGTCCTGAAGCGCGCCATCCGCACGCTCTGGATCGCGCTCGACGAGATGGACCGCATGTGGCTTCCGGTGCACCACCACTGGCGCCTGAACGAGCGCCACTACGGTGCGCTCCAGGGCCTGAACAAGGCCGAGATGGCCGCGCAGTACGGCGAGCAGCAGGTGCTCGCCTGGCGTCGCAGCTACGACACGCCGCCGCCGGCGCTGGAGGCCGGCGACGAACGTGCCCCGGGACGCGACCCGCGCTACGCCGGCCTCGCACCCCATGAGCTGCCGCTCACCGAATGCCTGAAGGACACCGTTGCGCGGGTGGTGCCCTGCTGGGAGGGGACCATCGCCCCCGCGCTGCGCCGGGGGCGGCGCGTCCTGGTGGCCGCCCACGGCAACTCGATCCGGGCGCTGGTGAAGTACCTGGACGGGGTGTCTGACGCGGACATCGTGGGCCTGAACATCCCCACGGCGGTGCCTCTGGTCTACGAACTGGACGATGCCCTGAAGCCGCTGCGCCACTACTACCTGGGCGATGCCGCCGCGGTGGAAGCGCGCGTGCAGGCGGTGGCTGCGCAGGGACGGGCGAAGGCCTGAACCCCGTCCGGTCCGCCCTCCGCCGCATCGCCCCACCCGTGGTCGGCCCGGTGGTCCGGCCCGTCATCCGGCGAGTCGCGGCGCTCTTCGTGCTGGCCGCGCTGGCGTCCGGCACCGCGGCCGCGGCGCCGAAGCAGGACCTGGAATCCCTGCGCGGCCGCCTCGAGGCCCTGCGCCAGGAGCTCGAGGCCACCGAGGGCACCCGCGCCGAGGCGGCCGACCACCTGCGCGACTCCGAGCGCGCCATCAGCCAGACCAACCGCCGGCTGCGCGAACTCGCCGCGCAGCGCGGCGGCGTGCAGCGGGCCCTGGACGACCTCGGGCGCGAGGCCGAGGACACTCGCGGTCGCCTCGGCCGCAACCAGGACGCGCTCGCGCGCCTGCTGCACCACCGCTACGTGCACGGCGGCGCCGAGCCTTTCCGGGTTGCGCTGTCGGGCCGCGACCCGAATGCCTTCGGCCGCGACCTGCGCTACCTGGGCTACGTGTCGAAGGCGCGCGGCGAGGTGATCGCGGACCTGCGCGAGAGCCTGCGCAGCATGGAGCGCATCGGCGAGCAGACCCGCGCGCGCGGCGAGGAACTGGCGGCCATCGAGAAAAGCGAGGCCGAGCAGCGCAAGGCGCTCGAGGAGGAACAGGCCACGCGGCGCGAGATCCTCGAGGCGGTGTCGGCGCAGGTGGCGCGCCAGCGCCGCGAGCTCGCCACCCTGAAGCGCGACGAGGACCGTCTGTCGAAGCTGGTGGAGAAGCTGGCGAAGGCCGCGGCCGCGCCCCCGCCTCGCCCGACCGTGCCCGTGAAGACCAGGCTGGACGAACCGAAATTGTCCAGCCGGGCGGTGCCCGAGGAGACCGGCGGCAGCGACGGCGCGTTCCGCCAGCTCAAGGGCAGGCTGCGGCTTCCGGTCGCGGGGGAACTCGCGGCACGCTTCGGCAGTCCACGGGAAGGCTCGGGGATTTCCTCGAAGGGCGTGTTCATCCGCGCCAGGCCGGGGCAGGAGGTGCGGGCCGTGGCGCCGGGTCGGGTGGTGTTCGCCGACTGGCTTCGCGGGTTCGGCAACCTGCTCATCGTCGACCATGGCGATGGCTACCTGAGCCTGTATGGCAACAACGAGGCGCTGCTGCATCGCGCCGGCGACGAAGTGCGCACCGGCGAGGCCCTGGCCACGGTCGGCGCGAGCGGGGGTGCCGAGGAATCAGGGCTATACTTCGAGCTCCGTTTTCGAGGCAAGCCTTTCGACCCGCTGTCGTGGGCACGGCTGAACTGACGGCCGCCGCGACACCCTTCCCGCCACCCAACCCGTCCGTCCCGCAACATCCCGCCCGCGGCCCGCGAACGGCCGCGGACACCCTGGAGAGCGCAGTATGGTCACCAAGTTCAAGCAGGCGAGCCTGATCATCCTCGGCGCCGTCCTCGGCGTCCTGGTCAGCCTGAATTTCTCCGCCGTCGCCCAGAAGGATCCGGGCCCGCTTCCGGTGGAGGACCTGCGCGCCTTCACCGAGGTGTTCGGACGCATCAAGGCCGACTACGTCGAGCCGGTGGACGACAAGAAGCTCATCTCCGAGGCCATCAACGGCATGCTCTCCGGCCTCGACCCGCACTCGGCCTACCTCGACGCCGAGGCGTTCAAGGACCTGCAGGTGGGCACCCAGGGCGAGTTCGGCGGCCTGGGCATCGAGGTGGGCATGGAGGACGGCTTCGTGAAGGTGGTCTCGCCCATCGAGGACACGCCCGCCTTCCGCGCCGGCATCAAGAGCGGCGACCTGATCATCAAGCTCGACGACACCAACGTGAAGGGCATGACCCTGAACGACGCCGTCAAGCGCATGCGCGGCAAGCCCAACACCCAGATCACGCTCACCATCGTCCGCAAGGGCGACGCGAAGCCGCGCGTGATCACGCTCACCCGCGCCGTCATCCAGATCCAGTCGGTGAAGTCCAAGCTGCTCGAACCCGGCTACGGCTACTTCCGGGTCACCCAGTTCCAGGAGCACACCGGCGAGTCGCTCGCCAAGGCCATCGACGCGGTCTTCAAGCAGAGCGGTTCCACGCCCATGAAGGGCCTGATCCTCGACCTGCGCAACGACCCGGGCGGACTGCTCAACACCGCCGTGGCCGTGTCGGCGGCCTTCCTGCCCTCCGGCACGCTGGTCACCTACACCGAGGGCCGCACCGAGGACGCCAAGATGCGCCTGATGGCCGTGCCCGAGCACTACCTGCGCGGCGCCAAGGAGGACTACCTCAAGCGCCTGCCGGCCGACGTGAAGAAGCTGCCCATGGTGGTGCTCATCAACGGCGGCTCGGCCTCGGCCTCCGAGATCGTGGCTGGTGCCCTGCAGGACCACAAGCGCGCCGTGATCATGGGCACCCAGAGCTTCGGCAAGGGCTCGGTGCAGACCATCCTGCCCCTCGGCAACGGCACCGCCATCAAACTCACCACCGCGCGCTACTTCACGCCCAGCGGCCGCTCCATCCAGGCCAAGGGCATCACGCCCGACATCGTGGTGGAGGAAGCCACCATCACCGAGGCCTCGGCGGAGGCTGGCCTGCGCATGCGCGAGGCGGATCTCAGCAAGCGCCTGTCCAATCCGCAGGAAAAGGACGGTGCCGCCAAGGAAGCACCCAAGGATCCGGCCGCCAAGCCGGAAACCAAGGCCGAGGACAAGCCCGAGGGCCCGGAAATCGTCTCCAAGACCGACTTCCAGCTCAACGAGGCGGTCAACCTGCTCAAGGCGCTGAACATCGTCAACCGCCGCTGAGCGGCCTCGCGCCCGGGAAGGCCCGCTTCGGCGGGCCTTTTCACTTCCGGAGAACAGCGGAAAGCAGGGTCGCAAGGGGTTTTCGGCCTTGCGGCGAAAACCCCTTGCGACCCTGTTTTCCGCAGCGCGCTACCATCCGACCATGGACGACCTGCAACTGCTGCGCTACAGCCGCCACATCCTGCTCGACGAGATCGGCATCGAGGGGCAGGAGCGCTGGCTCGCGAGCCATGCCCTGGTGATCGGCGCCGGCGGGCTGGGCTCACCCGTGGCGCTGTACCTCGCCGCCAGCGGCGTGGGACGCCTCACGCTGTGCGACCCCGACACGGTCGATCTCACCAACCTGCAGCGCCAGATCGCCCACCACACCGACTCCGTGGGCCGTCCCA
>CAZXJW010000150.1:0-7892 GCA_964641005.1 uncultured Rhodocyclaceae bacterium | reverse complement strand
GTGTCCCCATGTCGGCCGGTGCGGGCGACGGCCGCGTGGAGAACGTCTACCGCCTCCAGATCATGAACACCGACGAGACCCCGCGCCGCTTCACGATCGCAGTGTCCGGCATGCCGCAGATCGTCCTCGAGTCGCGCGAGAACCCGGTCGACCTGCCGGGTGCCCGATCGCGGATGATTCCGGTGCGGGTGCTCGCGCTCCCGGGCGCGGATGCCCACGGTTCGCAGAACATCGTCTTCACCGTGACCGGCGAGGCCCCCGGCACGGAGCCGGTGGTCATCACCGAGCACGCCCGGTTCGTGGTTCCCTGATCCTGCCCATCCCCGCCGAGAGGACGCTCCCATGCACGCCCGAGCCCTGAATGCCGAACCCCGCAACGCCTGGTACCGCGAGCCCTGGCCCTGGCTGCTGATGGCCGGGCCCGTTGCCGCCGTGGTCGGCGGGATCATCACGGCATGGATCGCCATCACCCACCAGGACGGCCTCGTGAGCGAGGACTACTACAAGCAGGGGCTCGCCATCAACCGCACACTCGCGAAGGAGAGTGCCGCGGCGCAGGCGGGCATTTCCGCCCAGGCGCAGTTCTCCCTCGACGGGCTGCGCGTGCGTGTGATGGCGAACGGCCTGGCCGAAGACACGAAGACCCTGACGCTGCGTCTGGTGCACGCCACGATGACCGGGGTGGATCAGTCGGTGACCCTGTCCCGCGATGCGGGCGGATGGTACGACGGGACGCTCGCGCCGATGGCGGCCGGCAAGTGGCAGGTGCTGCTGGAGGACGGGCAGGGCGCGTGGCGCGTGACGGGCACGTGGATGCCGGGCGCCGACGGGCTGGTATCTCTGCAGGGCCGGACCGAATAGGAGGCTGCGCCATGTCGTCGCAACGTCTGATCCACATCCTGTGGCCTGCGTTCATCGTGGGCGGTGCGGCCGAAGCGGTGTTCTTCACGCTGTTCGATCCGACGGAGCTCACCCTGTTCGGACAGGAACTCACCGCGTCGCGCACCGCCATCTACTCCGTCGGCTTCTTCGCCTTCTGGGCGGTCGCCGCCTGCTCGTCGGCGCTCACGTGCTTCTTCCAGCGCACCGCCGCCGACATCAACCGCTGCCCGATTCCCGATCCGACCCGGCGTCCGGTCGGCTGTCCCAAGCGCGACGACCCCGACGCCTGCTGCGGCTGAGGTTCGTCTCCGCCGACGCAACCCCTCGCGTAGTCGGGGTCCGTCTTCCGTGACATCCCCCGGTGACGACGGCACCCTCCCAAGGCGCCAAGCGTTCCCTCGCGCCTCTCCAGCCTGCGCGCACCCTGCGCGCGATCGCCCAGACCGTATGTGACCCCGGTCACCGAAGCACGGTGCCGGACGGCGAACAATGCCGATCATCGAACCGGAGCGAGTCATGCGCCTGTCCTTCCCCCTTTCCCGATCCCGGGTCCTGCCCGTCCTGGCCCTGAGCCTCGCCGTGGCGACCGGCGGCGTGCGCGCCGAAGCGCTGGCCACGGCACCCGTCCAGTACCGCGAGGTGGACCTGACGTATCCCGCCGAAGCCGTGGTCGAGGCGACCCGGCAGGCCACGGTGTCCGCGCAGGTCACCGGCCGCATCGTCGAGGTCCGTTTCGACGTGGGCGACACCGTGCAGCAAGGCCAGGTGATCGCCCGGATCGATCCGTCGCAGGCGACGCAGGTGGTGGCGGGCAGCCAGGCGCAGGTGGCCCAGGCCCAGGCCGCCTACGACAACGCCCGCATCGAGGCCGAGCGCACGCGCGACCTCGCTCGGCAGAAGTTCGTGAGCCAGGCCTCGCTGGACCGTGCGGAGGCCGCCCTCCGAGTGGCCAAGGCACAACTCGACACGGCCCGCGCCGGGGCGGGTGAGGCGCAGACGGCGAAGAGCTACACGGTGGTGGTGGCGCCCTACGGTGGCGTCGTGGCGGCGCGTCATGTGGAAGTGGGCGAGATGGCCGTACCGGGCAAGCCGCTGCTCACCGGGTTCGATCCGAAGGAGATGCGGGTCGTCGCCTCGATTCCCCAGTTCAAGGTGGCGGACATCCGTGTCAGCCCGCGGGTGCGCGTGGAACTGCCGTCCCTGGGCAAGAGCGTGAACGGCGGCGCGATCACCGTGCTCCCGGCTGCCGACGCCCGGACGCATTCCACCCGGGTGCGCATCGACCTGCCGTCCGGACTGAAGGACGTGGTGCCCGGGCAGTTCGCGCGGGCGTACTTCACGGTCGGGCGTGCGCGGAAGCTCGTGATGCCCGACGCCGCCGTCGTGCGCCGCAGCGAGGTCACGGGCGCCTACGTCGTCGGGGCGGGCGACAAGGTGTCGTTCCGGCAGATCCGGCTGGGCGAGCCGGCCGGCGACGGGCTGGTGGAAGTGCTCGCCGGGCTCGTGCCGGGCGAGAACGTGGCGCTGGAGCCGGTCAAGGCCTCCATCGCAGTGGGTCAGCGACCCGCGCAGTGAACACAGGCCCCTCCAGGGGCCGCAACGGAGGACCAGGCACATGGCACACATCGTCATCATCGGAGCGGGCATCGGCGGCATGCCCATGGCGTACGAGATGCAGGAAATGGCCCGTCCCGGCGACAAGGTCACGGTCGTCTCGAACGCATCCACCTTCCATTTCGTGCCGTCCAACCCGTGGGTCGCCGTCAACTGGCGCAAGCGCGAGGACATCGAGTTTCCCGTGGCGGAGTATCTGGCAAAGAAGGGCATCGCCTTCACCGCCGCCGGCGCGAAGCGGGTCCACCCGGAGAAGAACCAGGTGGAACTCGGCGACGGCACGATGATGGACTACGACTTCCTGGTCATCGCCACCGGACCCAAGCTCGCCTTCGACGAGATCGAGGGCCTCGGGCCGGCAGGCCACACGCAGTCCGTCTGCCACGTGGACCACGCCATCGCCGCCGGCCAGGCGTGGGAGAAGTTCGTGAAGAATCCGGGGCCCGTCGTGGTGGGCGCGGTGCAGGGGGCCTCCTGCTACGGCCCGGCCTACGAGTTCGCCTTCATCATGGAAACGGACCTGCGCAAGCGGAAGATCCGCGACCGGGTGCCCATGACCTACGTGACCGCCGAGCCCTACATCGGCCATCTCGGCCTCGGCGGCGTGGGCGACTCGAAGACGCTCCTCGAGTCGGCGATGCGCGAGCGGAACATCCGCTGGATCTGCAACGCGAAGACCACGCGTATCGAGGCCGGGAAGATGCACGTGACCGAGTTCGACGACATGGGCAAGGAGAAGAAGCAGCACGAGCTGCCCTTCGCCTACTCGATGATGCTGCCCGCGTTCAAGGGCGTGGATGCCGTGTTCGGCATCGAGGGGCTCACCAATCCGCGGGGGTTCGTGCTCATCGACGAGTACCAGCGCAATCCGAAGTACAGGAACATCTACAGCGTGGGCGTGTGCGTCGCGATTCCGCCGGTCGAACAGACGCCGGTGCCAACCGGCGCGCCGAAGACCGGCTACATGATCGAGTCGATGGTGACGGCCACGGCCCACAACATCCGCGCGGTGATGGACGGTCGCGAGCCCGACGAGAAGGCCACGTGGAACGCCCTGTGTCTCGCCGATTTCGGCGACACCGGTGTGGCCTTCGTGGCGCTGCCGCAGATTCCCCCGCGCAACGTCAACTGGTTCTCGGAAGGCAAGTGGGTGCACCTCGCCAAGGTGGGCTTCGAGAAGTACTTCATCCGCAAGATGAAGAAGGGCACCTCCGAGCCCGTCTACGAGAAGCTCGTGCTCCACAGTCTCGGTATCCGGAAGCTCAAGAGTGTCGACTGAACCACCCGTCTCCGCCGGCGCGCGGCTGGGCATCTCCGGCCGCACCGCGCATTTCTTCCTGGGCTCCCGGCTCACGCCGCTGATCGCCCTCGTGTCCGTCCTGCTGGGGCTGTTCGCCGTCCTGGTCACGCCGCGCGAGGAGGAGCCCCAGATCGACGTCACGATGGCGAACGTCTTCATCCCGTTCCCGGGCGCCTCCGCCCGGAACGTGGAGAGCCTCGTCGCCACGCCCGCCGAGCAGGTGCTGTCGCGCATCTCGGGCATCGATCACGTGTATTCCGTGTCGCGTCCGGGCATGGCGGTGCTCACCGTGCAGTACAAGGTGGGCGAGGATCCGACCCAGGCGCTGGTGCGCCTGTACGACACGCTGGAGTCCCACAAGGACTGGCTCTCGCCCAACCTCGGCGTGGGCCAGCCCGTGGTCAAGCCGAAGGGCATCGACGACGTGCCCATCGTCGGGCTCACGCTGTGGACCGACGATCCCGCGCGCGGCGCCTACGACCTGGAGCGCGTCGCGCATGCGATGGAGGTGGAACTGAAGCGTGTCGAGGGCACGCGTGACGTGACCACGCTGGGCGGTCCCGGCCAGGTGGTGCGCGTGCTGATCGAGCCGGAGCGGCTCAACGCCTACCAGATCACCGCGCAGGACGTCCGCAACGCCCTGCAGCTCGCGAACGCATCGCAGCCCGCAGGCTCGCTCGTGCGCGACAACGAGGAGATCCTCGTCCAGACGGGGACCTATCTGGAGAGCGCCTCCGAGGTCCAGCAGTTGGTGGTCGGCGTGTTCGAGGGCCGGCCGGTCTTCATGACGGACGTGGCGCGCGTCGAGGACGGCCCCGATCTGCCCGGGCGCTACGTGTGGTTCGGCACGGGGCCCGCGTCGGCGGCCAAGACGCCCGGCGAGAGTCCTGCGGTCACCCTGGCGGTCACCAAGAAGCCGGGCGAGAACGCCGTGGACGTGGCCGACCGCGTGATCGCCCAGGCGCGCGGCCTCGAAGGCCAGATCGTGCCCGACGGCGTGCACGTGAGCGTCACGCGCAACTACGGCGAGACCGCGAACGACAAGGCGATGAAGCTCATCCAGAAGCTGTTCTTCGCCACGCTGTCGGTGGTGGCGCTGGTGTGGTTCACGCTCGGCCGCCGGGAGGCGGGCATCGTCGGCGTCGCGGTCATGCTCACGCTCGCGGCCACGCTGTTCGCGTCCTGGGCCTGGGGCTTCACGCTCAATCGCGTGTCGCTGTTCGCGCTCATCTTCTCCATCGGCATCCTGGTGGACGACGCCATCGTGGTCGTGGAGAACATCCACCGCCGCGCGGGCATGAGCGACGCACCGCTCCGCGAGATCATCCCGGCCGCCGTGGACGAGGTGGGCGGGCCCACGATCCTCGCCACCTTCACCGTGATCGCGGCGCTGCTGCCCATGGCGTTCGTGTCCGGCCTCATGGGGCCGTACATGAGCCCCATCCCCATCAACGCGAGTCTCGGGATGGCCATCTCGCTGGCCATCGCCTTCGTGGTCACGCCCTGGCTCGCGCTGCAGTGGCTGAAGCCTCATGCCGGCGCTCACGCCCACGGCGCGGGCAGGCTCGACCGGCTGTTCGCCCGGATGGCGCCGCTGCTGAACGGCGACGGCGGACGGCGCAACCGCTGGCTGCTGCTTGGCGGCATCCTCGTGGCGATCCTGCTGTCCGTGTCGCTCGCGGCGGTGCAGTGGGTCGTGCTCAAGATGCTGCCCTTCGACAACAAGTCCGAGTTCCAGGTGGTGGTGGACATGCCCGCAGGCACGCCCGTCGAACGCACGGCGGCGGTGCTGCGGGATCTCACCGCGGCCATCGCCAGGGTGCCCGAGGTCACGGACTACCAGGCCTATGCCGGGACGGCGAGCCCCATCAACTTCAACGGCCTCGTGCGCCAGTACTACCTGCGCGAGTCGCCGGAGCTGGGCGACATCCAGGTGAACCTCGCGGACAAGCACGTCCGCAAGCGGAAGTCCCATGAGATCGCGCAGGCGGTGCGCCCCGAACTCGAAGCCATCGCCGCGAAGCACGGCGCCGATCTCAAGGTCGTGGAGGTACCACCGGGGCCGCCCGTGCTCTCGCCCATCGTCGCCGAGATCTACGGGCCCGATCTCGCCGGGCAGACGTCCGTGGCGAAGCGCGTGCGAGGCGTGTTCGAGAAGACACCGGACATCGTGGCCGTCGACGACACCGTGGATGCCTCCGCCGCCAAGCTGGTCGTGCGTGTGCAGCAGAACAAGGCCGCGCTGGCCGGCGTGGCCCCGCGCGACATCGTCGAGGCGATGCGCATGGGGCTGGCGGGCGAGTACGCGACGCCGCTGCACAGCGGCAACGCCAAGGTGGAGATCCCCGTGCGCATCGCCCTGCGGCCGGAACGGCAGAACTCCATCGGGGAACTGCTGGCGCTGACCGTGCGGTCGCGCTCCGGCGATCTGGTGCCGCTGTCCGAACTGGTGGAGGTGATCCCCACCGAGCGCGAACAGACCATCCACCACAAGGACCTCCTCCCGGTGGTCTACGTGATGGGCGACATGGCGGGCAAGCTCGACAGCCCGCTGTACGGCATGTTCGCGATGCGCTCGCAGGTGGCCGGCATGGCATTGCCCGAGGGCGGGACGCTGGGCGAGTACTTCATCACCACGCCGGACAACCGCTACGCGTCCTACGCGCTCAAGTGGGACGGCGAGTGGAAGATCACCTACGAGACCTTCCGCGACATGGGGCTCGCCTATGCCGTGGGCCTCGTGCTGATCTACCTGCTGGTGGTGGCGCAGTTCGGGTCGTACGGGGTGCCGCTGGTGATCATGGCGCCCATCCCGCTCACCATCATCGGCGTGATGCCCGGTCACGCGCTGCTCGGCGCGCAGTTCACGGCCACGTCGATGATCGGGATGATCGCGCTCGCCGGCATCATCGTGCGCAATTCCATCCTGCTCGTGGACTTCGTGAACCTCCAGGTGGCCGAGGGCGTGCCGCTGCAGGAGGCGGTGATCCACGCCGCGGCCGCGCGGGCCAAGCCGATCGTGCTGACGGGGCTGGCGGCCATGCTCGGGGCACTGTTCATTCTCGACGACCCCATCTTCAACGGGCTCGCCATCTCGCTGCTGTTCGGGATCGCGGTGTCCACGCTGCTCACGCTCGTGGTGATCCCGGTGCTGTACTACGCGACGCGCTACCGGACGACTGCGTGACCGCGGTCACATATCGCGGCGGCGCAGCAGCCTAGGATTCGTCCATGGGCCGCGTCGCGGCCAGCCATCGAAACTCGGAGGGAAGTGCCATGACCGTCAATCGCATCGTCCGCATCGTCGCCGGATTCTTCGTCCTGCTCTCGCTCGCCCTGGGCGTGGAGGCCAGCCCGCTGTTCGTGAATGCCAACTGGCTGTGGTTCACGGCGTTCGTGGGGGCGAACCTGTTCCAGAGCGGATTCACCACCTTCTGCCCGCTGGACATCATCCTGCGCAAGCTGGGCGTGCCGGAAACGCGGCGCGGCAGCGCGACCGCCTGAGGCACAGGGAGGAGGGGCGCAGTCAGGGCGCCCCGCAGAACGGCCCGGGTCGAGCGGGCGGACGGCGCGGGTACCGTCCGTCGGGGTCGGCCCGGGTCTTTTTTCGTCAGCAGGGGCGCTGACCGAAGATCTGCTTGAGGCGGGGAATGTCGATGATGCGGATGTGCTTCTGCTGCACGCTGATGAGCCCCTCGTCCTGGAACTTCGAGAACACCCGGCTCACGGTCTCGAGCTTCAGGCCCAGGTAGCTGCCGATCTCCTCGCGCGTCATGCGCAGGTAGAACTCGGAGGGCGAGTAGCCGCGCGCGACGAAGCGCTGCGACAGGTTCACCAGGAAGGCCGCGAGGCGCTCTTCGGCGCGCATGCTGCCCAGCAGCATCATCACGCCGTGGTCGCGCACGATCTCGCGGCTCATCACCTTGTGGAAGTGGCTCTGGAGGGCCGGCACCTGGCGGGAGAGGTCCTCCAGGCGGACGAAGGGGATCACGCACACCTCGCTGTCCTCGAGGGCCACGGCATCGCAGGTGTGCTGCTCGGTGCCGATCCCGTCCATGCCCAGGAGTTCACCGCCCATGTAGAAGCCGGTGACCTG
>CAZXJW010000149.1:0-8020 GCA_964641005.1 uncultured Rhodocyclaceae bacterium | reverse complement strand
GGCCACCACCCAGCGCTTCCGGCTCGCCTCGCCCTCCTACACCGCGCCCGAGCAGATCCGCGACGAGCCGCCCAGCGCACAGAGCGACATGTTCTCGCTGGGCGTGATGCTGCTGGAACTGCTCACGGGCGAGCGCCCCTTCCGGGCCTCCACCGACGCCGAGACGCTCGAGCGGGTGCTGCGCATGCCGGCGCCGGCGCCCAGCCGGCTGCGCCCGGAACTGCCCCGCGACGTGGACGACATCGTGCTGCGCATGCTGCAGAAGTCGGGCGAGGACCGCTATCCCTCGTGGGCCGATGCGGCCCTGGACCTCGCCCGGGTGGGCCGGCTGAGCGTCTACGAGCAGGACGTGCCCGACAGCGAGAAGCTGCTGGCGCTGCGCGCGAGCCCCGTCACCGCCGCGCTCGATCCCTTCGAGCAGTACGAACTCGCGCGCGCCGCCCGCTGGCGCCGCGTGCCGGCGCAGACGGTGATCCTGCGCGAGGGCGAGCAGGGCGACAGCCTGTTCCTGATGGCCTCGGGCGAGGCCAAGGTCACCGTGCAGGGGCGGTTGCTGGACGTGCTGCGCCGGGGCGACTGCTTCGGCGACATGGGCTACGCCCAGGGGCCGGAGGCGGTGCGCAGCGCCACCATCCAGGCGGGCACCGACGCGGTGGTGGCGGAGATCCCCAGCCAGGCGCTGGAGGCGCTGCCCGAGCGCATCCAGCTCAAGCTGGTGCGCACGCTGCTGCGGGTGATGGCCGAGCGGCTCGCCTTCGGCAACCAGCGCCTGTCGCGACAGCCTTCCTGAGGCGGCGGCCCGGCCGGGCCGGGCCGCGCACGCTCAGACCTGCGGGTGGGCGCGCTCGAGCTTGGAGTGCAGCTTGTTGAGCGCGTTGAGGTAGGCCTTGGCCGAGGCCACCACGATGTCCGTGTCCGCACCCGCGCCGTTGACGATCCGGCCGTCCTTCTTGAGCCGCACCGTCACCTCGCCCTGGGCGTCGGTCCCGCTGGTGATGCTGTTCACGGAATAGAGCTGCAGTTCGGCGCCGCTGGCCACCATGGACTCGATGGCCTTGAAGGTGGCGTCCACCGGGCCGCTGCCCGGCGCCTCGGCCTTGCGCTCGGCCTCGCCCTCGGCCAGCACCACGCGCGCCATCGGGGTCTCGCCGGTCTCGGAGTGGACCATCATGGACAGCAGACGGAAGTGCTCGCGCTCCTGGGTGACGGCCTCGTCCTGCACCAGCATCACCAGGTCCTCGTCGAAGATCTCGGACTTCTTGTCGGCCAGGTCCTTGAAGCGCACGAAGGCCGCGTTGAGGGCCTCCTCGGTCTCGAGGTCGATGCCGAGCTCCTTGAGGCGCTGGCGGAAGGCGTTGCGGCCCGAGAGCTTGCCCAGCACGAGCTTGTTGTTCGACCAGCCCACGTCCTCGGCGCGCATGATCTCGTAGGTCTCGCGGCTCTTGAGCACGCCGTCCTGGTGGATGCCCGACTCGTGGGCGAAGGCGTTGGCGCCCACGATGGCCTTGTTGGGCTGCACCGGGAAGCCCGTGATGCCCGAGACCAGCTTCGAGGCCGGCACGATCTGGGTGGTGTCGACGCGCGTGTCGCAGGGGAAGAAGTCGCGCCGGGTGCGCACCGCCATGACGATCTCCTCGAGCGAGGCGTTGCCGGCGCGCTCGCCCAGGCCGTTGACCGTGCACTCCACCTGGCGCGCGCCGTTCATCACCGCCGACAGCGAGTTGGCCACGGCCAGGCCGAGGTCGTTGTGGCAGTGCACCGACCACACCACCTTGTCGGCGTTGGGAATGCGCTCGCGCAGGGTGCGGATGAGGCCGCCGAACTGCTCGGGCATGGTGTAGCCCACGGTGTCGGGGATGTTGATGGTGCCCGCGCCGGCGGCGATGACCTGCTCGAGGATGCGGCACAGGAAGTCGATCTCCGAGCGGCCCGCGTCCTCGGGGGAGAACTCCACGTCCTCGCTCAGGCTGCGGGCGAGCTTCACGGCCTTCACCGCGGCCTCGATCACCTGGTCGGGCTGCATGCGCAGCTTGCGCTCCATGTGGATGGGCGAGGTGGCGATGAAGGTGTGGATGCGCCCGGCCGCGGCCTCGCGCAGCGCCTCTCCGGCGCGCCGGATGTCGTTCTCGTTGGCGCGGGCCAGGCCGCACACCCTCGAGTCCTTGATGATGCCGGCCACCGAGCGCACGGCCTCGAAGTCGCCGTTGGAGGCCGCCGGGAAGCCCGCCTCGATCACGTCCACGCGCAGCTTCTCGAGCTGGCGGGCGATGCGCAGCTTCTCCTCCCGGGTCATGGATGCGCCGGGGCTCTGCTCGCCGTCGCGGAGCGTGGTGTCGAAGATGATGAGCTGGTCGGTCATGGCGTTCTCCTCTGGGTCGCCGCGGGCCGGCGCGCGGGGCCGGGGAAGTGGCGGCAACGGACTCTATGCGGGGATCCCGGACCGCGGGGTCCGGATCGGGGTACTGCCTGGAGGGGGGGTGGGTTCAGTGCGCGCGAACGCGCAGCAGCAGCCCGGCCAGCAGGAGGAGGCTGGCGGTGGGAAGGGCGCCGTGGAGGCCACGGCTGGGGGCTGCGTTGCTCATTGCACGGGAATATAGGGACTTCTCGCCGGGCCGGCAAGCCCGGCTCAGGGCGACGGGGAGGCCGGCGGGGAAGCCGGGGGCGGGGCGGGCGGCCCGCCGGGGCGGCGGCGCAGCCGGGTGAAGCCCCACCAGAGGTAGCCCGAGGCGCCGTAGGCCAGCGCCAAGGTGAAGAGCAGCTCGGGCAGGTTGTCGGAGAAGAAGAACAGCAGCGCCACGCCCAGGGCGATGAGCACCACGGCCCAGAAGGGCACGCTGCGGCGCACGTTGATGTCCTTGCCGCTGTAGAAGGGCACGTTGCTCACCATGGTGACCGCGGCGAACACCGTCACGACGGCGGCGAACCACTTCACGTCCGCAGGTTCGATCTCGAAGGTGACCATGGCCCACACGAAACCCGCCACCAGCGCCGCGGCGGCCGGGCTGGGCAGGCCCTGGAAGAAGCGCTTGTCCACGGTGCCGATGTTGGTGTTGAAGCGCGCCAGGCGCAGCGCCGCGCAGGCGCAGTAGGCGAAGGCCACCGCCCAGCCCAGCCGTCCCATGTCGCGCATGGCCCACTCGTACATCACCAGCGCCGGCGCCGCTCCGAAGGCCACCATGTCGGAGAGCGAATCGAACTCGGCACCGAAGGCGCTCTGGGTGCGCGTGAGGCGGGCGACGCGCCCGTCGAGGCCGTCGCACACCATGGCCACGAAGATGGCCGCGGCGGCGGCGGCGAAGCGCCCGTTCATGGCCTGCACGATGGCGTAGAAGCCGGCGAACAGCGCCGCGGTGGTGATGGCATTGGGCAGCCAGAAGATGCCGGGGCGGAACCGGCCCTTCGGGAGCCACTTGCCGCCTCGGCGCTCCGGCTTCACGGGCGCGCCGCTCCGGCGGGAAGCTCGGCGAGCACCGAACTGGAGGCGTGCACCACGTCGCCCACGGCGGCGAGCGGCCGCGCGTCCGGCGGCAGGTAGAGGTCCACGCGCGAGCCGAAGCGGATGAACCCGTAGCGCTGGCCGCGCGCCAGGCGGTCGCCGGGCTTCACGTAGCACAGGATGCGCCGCGCGATCAGGCCGGCCACCTGCACGCAGGTGACGTCGGCGCCCGAGGCGGTGGCGATGTGCAGCGCGTTGCGCTCGTTCTCCTCGGAGGCCTTGTCCAGCGCCGCGTTCACGAAGCTGCCCGGGTTGTACCAGGCGTTGCGGATCTCGCCATCCACCGGGCTGCGGTTGGAGTGGACGTTGAAGACGTTCATGAAGACCGAGATCTTGAGCGCGTCGCGCCCGAGGTAGGGGTCGCGCGCCCGGCCCACGGTGACGATGCGGCCGTCGGCCGGCGACAGCACCGCGCCGGGCTCCTGCGGGATGGGGCGCGGCGGGTCGCGGAAGAACTGCAGCACGAACAGCGCCGCCAGCCAGAACGGCACCGACCACCAGCCGCCCAGCCAGGTGACCGCGCACGCGACCGCCACCGCCAGCCCCAGGAAGGGCCAGCCCTCGCGCGCGATGATCGGGTGGGGATAGTTCATCGGGGGACGGCGGCCCGCGCGGGCGGGCCGCCGCGCGCCGTCAGTTGCGGCTGGTGTCCACCAGGCGGTTCTTCTTGATCCACGGCATCATGTCGCGCAGCTTCGCGCCCACCACCTCGATGGGATGCTCGCGGCCGATGCGGCGCATGGCGCCCAGCTTCACGGCGTTGGTCTGGTTCTCGAGCAGGAATTCCTGGGCGTACTTGCCCGTCTGGATCTCCTTCAGGATGCGGCGCATCTCGTCCTTGGTCTGCTCGGTGATGATGCGCGGGCCGCGGGTGAAGTCACCGTACTCGGCGTTGTTGGAGATCGAGTAGCGCATGTTGGCGATGCCGCCCTCGTAGATCAGGTCCACGATGAGCTTGAGCTCGTGGAGGCACTCGAAGTAGGCCATCTCGGGCGCGTAACCGGCCTCCACCAGCACCTCGAAGCCCGCCTGGATGAGGGCGGAAGTACCGCCGCAGAGCACCACCTGCTCGCCGAACAGGTCGGTCTCGGTCTCTTCCTTGAAGGAGGTCTCGATCACGCCGGCCTTGCCGCCGCCGATGGCCGCCGCGTAGGACAGGGCGTTGTCGCGGGCCTTCTTGCTGGGGTTCTGGGCGATGGCGATCAGGCAGGGCACGCCGCCGCCCTGGGCGTAGGTGGCGCGCACCGTGTGGCCGGGGGCCTTGGGGGCGATCATCACCACGTCCATGTCCGGGCGCGGCACCACCTGGCCGTAGTGGATGTTGAAGCCGTGGGCGAAGCCCACCGTGCCGCCCTTCTTGAGGTTGGGCTCCACTTCCTCGCGGTACACCTTGGCGATGTGCTCGTCGGGCAGCAGCAGCATGACGAAGTCGGCACCCTTCACCGCCTCGCCCATCTCCTTGACCGTCAGGCCGGCCTTCTTCGCCTTGTCCCAGGAGGCGCCGCCGGCGCGCAGGCCGACGGTGACCTTCACGCCGGACTCCTTGAGGTTGAGCGCGTGGGCGTGGCCCTGCGAGCCGTAACCGAGAATGGCCACCTTCTTGCCCTTGATGAGCGAGAGGTCGGCGTCCTTGTCGTAGAAGACTTTCATGGGTTCCCCTGTGACTTGCCAGTTGTTCGACGCCCGGCGCGTGCGGGCTGGTTCAGGTGCGCAGGATGCGCTCGCCTCGGCCGATGCCCGAGGCGCCGGTGCGCACGGTCTCGAGCACCACGCCTTCCTCGAGCGCCTCGAGGAAGGCATCGAGCTTCTGGCCGGTGCCGGTGAGCTCGATGGTGTAGCTCTTGTCGGTGACGTCGAGGATGCGGCCGCGGAAGATCTCCGCCATGCGCTTCATCTCCTCGCGGTCCTTGCCCGAGGCCCTCACCTTGACGAGCATGAGCTCGCGCTCGATGTGGTCGCCCTCGGAGAGGTCCACCACCTTGACCACGTCCACGAGCTTGTTGAGCTGCTTAGTGATCTGCTCGATCACGTCGTCCGAGCCGGTGGTGACGATGGTCATGCGCGACAGCGTCGGGTCCTCGGTGGGGGCGACGGTGAGCGATTCGATGTTGTAGCCGCGGGCCGAGAACAGCCCGGCCACGCGCGACAGGGCGCCGGCCTCGTTCTCGAGCAGCAGGGAGATGATGTGTCGCATGGCGTGTGCGGGGCCTTCAGACGAGGATCATCTCGGACAGGCCCTTGCCGCCGGGCACCATCGGGAACACGTTCTCGGTCTGGTCGGTGACGAAGTCGAGGAACACGAGCTGGTCCTTGCGCGAGAAGGCCTCCTTGAGGGCCGGCTCGATGTCGGCGGGCTTCTCGATGCGCATGCCCACGTGGCCGTAGCTCTCGGCGAGCTTCACGAAGTCGGGCAGCGCGTCCATGTAGGACTCGGCATAGCGGTTGCCGTGGAAGAACTCCTGCCACTGCCGCACCATGCCCATGTAGCGGTTGTTGAGGTTCACGATCTTGATGGGCAGGCGGTACTGCTTGCAGGTGGACAGCTCCTGGATGCACATCTGGATCGAGGCCTCGCCGGTGACGCAGGCCACCTGCGCGTCCGGATGGGCGAGGTACACGCCCATGGCCGCGGGCAGGCCGAAGCCCATGGTGCCCAGCCCGCCGGAGTTGATCCAGCGACGCGGCTTGTCGAACTTGTAGAACTGCGCGGCCCACATCTGGTGCTGGCCCACGTCCGAGGTGACGTACGCCTCGCCCCTGGTGATCTCGTAGAGCTTCTCGATGACCATCTGGGGCTTGATGATGGGGCTGCCGCGGTCGTACTTGAGGCAGTCGCGGCCCTTCCAGAGCTCGATCTGGGTCCACCACGCCTTCACGGCCGCGGCGTCGGGCTTCTGGCTGCCCGCGGCGATCTGGCGGCTCATCTCGGAGAGCACCTCCTTCACGTCGCCCACGATGGGCACGTCCACCTTGACGCGCTTGGAGATGGAGGACGGATCCACGTCGATGTGGATGATGCGGCGCTCTTCCTGGAAGAAGTGCTTCGGGTTGCCGATCACGCGGTCGTCGAAGCGCGCGCCCACGGCGAGCAGCACGTCGCAGTGCTGCATGGCCATGTTGGCCTCGTAGGTGCCGTGCATGCCCAGCATGCCCACGAACTGCGGGTCGGTGGCCGGGAAGCCGCCCAGGCCCATGAGGGTGTTGGTGCAGGGGAAGCCCAGCGTGCGCACCAGCTGCGTGAGCTCTGCCGCGGCCTCGCCCAGCACGATGCCGCCGCCGGTGTAGATCATGGGCCGCTTGGCCTCGAGCAGCAGGCCGATGGCCTTCTTGATCTGGCCGCTGTGGCCCTTCACCACCGGGTTGTAGGAGCGCAGCTCCACCTTGTCCGGGTAGGCGTACTCGCAGCGCGCGGTGGTGACGTCCTTGGGGATGTCCACCAGCACCGGGCCGGGGCGTCCCGAGGTGGCGATGTAGAAGGCCTTCTTGATGGTGGCCGCCAGGTCGCGCACGTCCTTGACGAGGAAGTTGTGCTTCACGCACGGGCGGGTGATGCCCACCGTGTCCACTTCCTGGAAGGCGTCCTGGCCGATGGCGTGGGTGGGCACCTGGCCGGTGACCACCACCATGGGAATGGAGTCCATGTAGGCCGTGGCGATGCCGGTCACCGCGTTGGTGACGCCGGGGCCGGAGGTCACCAGGCACACGCCGGGCTTCTGGCAGGCGCGCGCATAGCCGTCGGCGGCATGTACGGCGGCCTGTTCGTGGCGTACCAGGATGTGCTTGACGCGATCCTGCTTGAACAGCTCGTCGTAGATGTGCAGCACCGCACCGCCCGGGTAGCCGAAGATGTAGTCCACACCTTCGTCCTGCAGGCAGCGCACGGTGATCTCGGCGCCGGTGATTTCCATGGGATTTCTTGGGGAATCAAAAAGAAAACCCCCGGGTGCGGGACTCAGCCCGGAGCCGAGGGGACCGCGGAAGATACCGGTCGCGGTCCCGGGGATCAAGTGCAGGGGGATCCGGGCCGGCCCGAGGCGTTGCCACGCACCCAGGCGCGCCATTCCTCGAACAGGCCGGGGTCCAGGGCCGCCACGACGCCTCGCTGCCAGAGGGGGGCCGCCCAGAAGTCGTCCTGGTCGAGGCCCGCCATCCGACCGCCCGCCTCGGCGAGGATCAGGCTGCCCGCGGCGTAATCCCAGAGCTTCTGGCCCCCGTGCAGGTAGACGTCGATGCGCCCGGCGGCCACGTAGCACCACTCCAGGGTGCCCGCGCCGAAGCTGCGCAGCGAGCCGAAGGGCGGCCGCTCCACGATGGCCGAGGCGAGCGCCCGTGGCACGCGCTTGAGGTCCACCCCGCCCATGGCGTTGCGCAACCGCGGCACGAAGCCCTTGATGGGCAGGGGCTCGCCATTCAGGAAGGCGCCCCCGCCGGCGGCGGCATAGAAGGTCTCGTCGGCCACGGGGTCGTGGACCACGCCCAGCACCGAGCGCCCGCGCCGCATGAGCGCCACGGACACCGCGAAAT
>CAZXJW010000148.1:0-8085 GCA_964641005.1 uncultured Rhodocyclaceae bacterium | reverse complement strand
GGTCGGTGCGTGGGCTCGAGGTCGTAGACGTCGGTGTGGCCGGTGGCACCGCGCGCACCCTCGAGGACGCGGCCGATCACGCGCTTCATGCGCTCGAGCATCTGCGGCCCGATCAGGTCCTCCACCACCACGTAGCCGTTGTCGCGGTAGAACGCGACCTGGTCGCCGGTGATCATCGCTTCCCCTCGGTCATTTTGTGTGCGGCGCAACATCCGGCGCCGGCTGCGAGACGCGCACCCCGCGCGCCTTGATCATGCAGCCGCAACAATGTGCGCCCCCTGCACAAACAGTGTCAATCGCCCTTGAAACGCCCGTCCATCCGTGCAAGAGTCGGCATGCGGGGAAAAAGAGAATTCGATTCCCGTAACAACACTCAATCGAGGAGAGAGCATGAAGAAGCTGACCCTTGCGGCAGCCGTCGGCGGCGCGCTGCTGTCGATGAGCCTGTCTGCCTCTGCCCAGACCGTTCCGGGCCCCGTGGACGATGCGGCATGGCCCGCCAACCAGTGGGGTGCGGATGACAAGGCCGGTTCCGCCAACCACACCAAGAATTCCGCGAACATCAAGCGCGCGCTGGCCACCATCAAGCAGTACAAGGCCATCACCATCGGCAAGTACTACCACCGCGAGATCCCGGCCTTCGGCCCGCGCAGCTGGCAGATGACCATCCCGGGCACCCCGACGGGCGGGTCCTTCGGCAAGAACGCGCTGGTCTACCACGACGAGCTGCTGACCACCGAGATCGGCCAGATCGGCACCCAGTTCGACGGTCCCGGCCACATCGGCATCAACACCTCCAAGGGCATGATGTTCTACAACCAGCGTGACGCGTTCAAGTCGTACGAGCGCGGCGCGGGTGGTCGCGTGCTCGGCATGGGTCCGCTGGGCGTGGAGCACGTGGGCGAACTCGGCTTCGTGTGCCGCCTGGTGGTGCTCGACGCCGTCGCGCTGCGCAAGTCGCAGGGCAAGCTGTCGGCCTCCGAGGAAATGCTGCCGATTCCCAAGAAGCCCGGCGACATCGGCATCGTCACCGCCGACGACATGAAGGCCATGATCAAGGCCCAGGGTCTGGCCGACATCGGTCCCGGCGACTGCGTTGCACTGCACACCGGCCAGGGCAACACCTGGAGCAACGACCGCTACAAGAAGATGGACAGCGCCAAGCGCGCCGCGGCCCGCGCCAAGTTCGCCGAGGGCGAGCCGGGCTTCGGCATCAGCGCGTGCATGTACATGGCCGAGCGCAACATCGCCCTGACCATGGGTGACACTTCCGCCAACGACGCCCAGCCGGGCAACGAAGAGGCGGGCATGGGTGCGGCGGTTCCCTGCCACACCGAGCTGCAGCCCAAGCGCGGCATCTGGAACCTCGAGAACGTGGACACCAACTCCCTGGTGGCCGCCAAGATCTACGAGGGCGCGTTCATCTGGGCCCCGCTGCGCATCATCGGCGGCACGGGCTCCCCGGGCAACCCGGTGGTGCTGTACTGATCGAGGCTCCGGCTTCGATGGGAAAAACGGCCCTTCGGGGCCGTTTTTCTTTGCAGCGTGGGGGTCAGGTCTTGCCTCTTGCCTCTCTCCGCTACCACCCCGCGTCGCGCAGCATCCCCTCCAGCCGGGTCTTGTCGTAGCCATCGAGGCGCTGCCGGCCCACCAGGATCAGCGGTACGCCCTTGCCGCCCAGGATGGCGAACTGCTCACGGCCGCGGTCGGAGGCGTCGATGTCGATGTCGTCGAAGGGAATCCTGCGGCTGTTGAGGTACTCGCGCGCCTGGCGGCAGTAGCCGCACCACTGGGTGCCGTAGAGGCGAACGTGCTTGTCGAACTCCCGTTCGGCGGCATCGCCCGGCGCGGCAGCCGCGGGAAGGACGGCCGCCACGCAAAGCAGGGCGACGGACAGGACGGCGGCGAAACGCGACATGGGATCTCCTGGATGAGGGCCCGGGTCAGGCCGGGAACGAGGCTTCGACCGTGCCGAGGCCGGCAATATCCATGACCACGTGATCGCCGGGCGACACCCAGCGGGTCTCCACCACGCTGCCCAGGAACACGAACTCCCCCGTGCGCAGCCACTGGCCGCGGGAGGCCTTGAGGTTGGCCAGCCATGCCAGCGCCTCGAAGGGATGTCCCATCACGTCGCCACCCCGGCCGCGGCCCGCCTCCACGCCATTGATGCGTGTGACGCCCTCGCAGGCCGCCAGGTCGAGCGCTCGCCAGTCCGAACGCTCGGGCCCCAGCACGCACCCGGCATCGAAGAAGTCATCGGCGATCAGCGTGGGCGTGTCGAGGGTGGCGTAGTCCACGTAGCGGTCGTCCACCAGCTCCATGCCCGCCATGCAGCCGGCCACGGCCTCGGCCACGCTCGCCCGGGTGTGCTCGCTGCCCGGCCCGAGGTCCGCGCCGAGCCGCACCACGATCTCGCACTCCACGCCCACGCGCACGAAGCCGCCGTGGCGCACGATGGCCGGACTGCGGTGCACGGTGCGCGCGAACACCCCGCCCGCGCAGGGATGGGCGATCTTGAGGAAGGCCTGCATCACGGCGGTGGTGCAGCCGATCTTGTGCCCCTCCACCGGGCCGAGGCCTGCGGTGGAGAGCTGCCGGTGCAGTTCGTCCTGCACGTCGTAGGCCGCATCCAGGTCCGCCGGCCGCAGGCGCTCGTCCAGGCGCACGAGCGGCTGGCGCATCAGCCGGTGATAGCGCAGCACGGCGGCGGATTCGCGCAGGATCTCGGACATGGCGCGTCTCAGCCCCCCTCGAGGGCGCGGATGCGGCCCGCCAGCGCCGACTGCAGCAGCGTGATGTCGCTGCCGTGGGCGATCATGCGGAAGCCGCGCGCGTGGTACTCGCGGGCGAATGCATCGGAGGGCGAGGCGGTACCCAGCACCTTGCCATGCCGCTTCGCCGTGGCGGCAATGCGCTCGATGGCCTCCAGGTAGCGCGGATGCGCGTAGTCGCCGTGCACGCCGAGGAAGTTGGACAGGTCGAGGAAACCGATCCACAGCGAATCGAAGCCCGGCACCGCGGCGATGGCCTCCAGGTTGTCGAGCCCGCGTTCGGTCTCGATCTGGAGCATGAGCAGGGTGCGCGCGTGCGCCCGGGCAATCTTCTCCGGCACGGCGCCGCCCGCGTAGTCGTCCTGGGCCACCGCGAAGGCCGCGCCGCGCCGCCCCTGCGGCGGATAGTGGGCGCTGCGCACCACCAGCTCGGCCTGCTCGGCCGTCTCCACCATGGGCACCATGACGCCCAGGGCACCGGCATCCAGCACCCGGGCGATGAAGTGGTACTGGGCGGCGGGCACGCGCACCATGGGCGCCACGTCCAGCCCGCGGCACAGCGCCACCTGCTGCTTGATCACGTCGATTCCGGCGGCCGAGTGCTCCATGTCGAAGAGCACGAACTCGGCACCGGCCGCCCGGGCGATGGCCGGCAGGCCGGGCGTGAAGAACTCCATGGCGAACAGGCCGGAGCAGGTGCCGCCGGCGAGCAGCTTGCGTTTGACGGGGTTGTCGCGCATGGGGTCGATGTCGCGCCAGGGAGGCGCTCAGTGGGGAAGCATCGGGCCGGCGGACGCGCCGGTCAACGGGCGCTTCGCCGGGTGGTCGCCACGGAACGCCCGGACGTGGAAGGCTTCGGCACCACGGGCCTGCGGCGGGTTGCAGGCGTCGCCGGCGCACGCTGCGCAGACGCACCTGCCGCCGCCTGCAGCGGCGCGAGCGCCTGGCGCAGCGCCGACTGCAGCAGGTGGGCGTCGATGCCGGCGGCGAACAGCCGGAAGCCCAGCTCCCAGTACTGCCGGCTCCAGGCCTCGTCGGCGCTCATGCACGCCAGCACCTTGCCGTGCTTTCGCGCCGCGGCCGTGAGCCGGTCCAGGGCACGCAGGTACTTCGGATGCCCGAACTGCGCGGGAATGCCGAGGAAGTTGGTGAGGTCGAAGTGGCCCAGCCACAGCACGTCCACGCCCGGGACCGCGGCGATGCGCGCCACGTCGCGGATGCCCTCCCCGGTCTCGATGAGCGCCATCACCAGCGTGCGCTCGTTGGCCGCGCGCATCTTGTCGGCCACGCTGCCGGCCGCGTAGTCGTCGTGGGCGAAGCCGAAGGCCGCACCGCGCCGGCCCTGGGGCGGATAGCGCGTGCAGGCCACCACGTGGGCGGCCTCCTCGGCGCTGCCCACCATGGGCACCATGATGCCCATGGCACCGATGTCCAGGGCGCGGGCGATGAAGTGGTACTGGCCCGCGGGCACGCGGCACATGGGCACAAGCCCGATGCCGCGGCAGGCGGCGATCATCTGCTTGAGCGTCTCGAAGCCCAGGCCCGAGTGCTCCATGTCGAATAGCACGAACTCCGCCCCCGCCGCCTTCACCATCTGCGGCAGGCCCGGCACGAAGAACTCGAATGCCATGGTGCCGAAGGACGGCTCGCCGCGCAGCAGCTTCGCCTTCACCGGGTTGTCGCGCACGGCGTCGCGCCTCAGGCCGGCTTGCGGGCGACGCAGGACACCCAGGCCTCGCTGAACAGGCCATGGGGATCCTGCTGCCACGCGCGCAGCACCGCGGCAAGCCGCGGCAGACCGTCGCGGTCCAGCCGCGAGGCGAGCACCTCGCCGATGTCCGACAGCGGCGAGAAGTTCTCGTAGCGCGCCGCGGGCTTCGCGCCCTCGAACCCCGCCTCGAGCAGCAGCGTGGCGAGCTTGCGCCCGGTGCGGGTGTCGCCACCGTTGCGGTTCTGGGCATCCTCGTAGGCCTGGACGGCGGCGCGCAGCTCGTCGGACTCCGGCGCCACGATGAAGCCGCCCCAGTCGGGCGTGCACACGCCGATCACGCCGCCGGGTCGCAGCACCCGCAGGCACTCGCGCGCCGCGCGCGGCTTGTCGGCCAGGTGCTCGAACAGCGCATGGGAGAAGATCGCGTCGAAGCTCGCGTCGGGGAATGGCAGTTCGTAGACGCTGGCGGCGCGAAACACCACGTTGCCCACCCCCGCCTGCGCGGCCCGGCGCGTGGCAAGCTCCACCTGGGCTGCGTCCATGTCGATGCCCGTCACGCGCCCCGGCGCCACGCGCGCTGCGATGCCGCGGGTGATGCCTCCAGGGCCGCAGCCGCAGTCCAGCACGTCCATCCCGGCCATGAGCAGCGGCGCGAAGAATGCGCCGTGACTGTCGAGGCTGCGTCGGTCGAGGAAGCGGATCGCCTCCTCGGCGTATCCCAGGGTGTAGCGTTCGTCGGGCATGGGCTCAGGCGTGTAACCAGTCGAGGCGCTCCAGCGCCTGGGGGTTGACCAGCGTGCGCGGCTGGCGGCGGTGGGCCATGTCCACGGCGGCGCGGAAGGCAAGTTCCCCGAGCGCGGCCATGCACTGGTCGGTGTGGCAGATGGCGTGCGGCGCCACGAGCACGTTGTCGAGGGCGAGCAGCGGGTGGTCTGGCGTGGCCGGTTCCTTCTCGAACACGTCGATGGCCGCGCCCTGGAGGCGTCCCGCGCGCAGCGCTTCCACCAGCGCGGGCTCCTGCACCACCGGGCCGCGCGCCGTGTTGATGAACCAGGCCGAGGGCTTCATGAGCCCGAACTCGCGCGCGCCCATCAGGCCGCGGGTGGAGTCGTCCAGCAGGCAGTTGATCGACACGAAATCCGATTCGCGCAGCAGCGTGTCCAGGTCGGTCATGGTGACGCCCAGATCGGCCACGTCGCGCTGCGCCACGTGAGGGTCGGCACCCAGCAGCCGAAGGCCGAAGGGTGCGGCCAGGCGCAGCACCTCGCGGCCGATGCTGCCCACGCCCACCACACCCAGGGTGCGGCCCACCAGGCCCACGCCCAGGTGGCGGCCCTTCTCCAGCCAGCGGCCCTCACGCACCAGGCGGTCCTTCAGCACCATGCGGTGCGACAGCGCGAGCACGTACGCCATCACCGCGGCGGCCACCGGCCGGCGCACGCCCTCGGGCGAGATGGTCACCAGCACGCCGTGCTCGGTGCAGGCATCGACGTCGATGGAGTCGTAGCCGACGCCGAAGCGTGCCATCAGCTTCACGCGCCGGTCGGGCCCGGAGAGCGTCTCGCGCGACACCCGCGCGGTGAGCAGGCAGAGCGCGTCGTAGGCGGCGGCGTGCTCGCGGGTGATCACCGGCACGCGCTCGGGCAGCAGTTCCCACTCCACGGCCGGGTCGTCCAGCACCTTGAAGGCATCCTCGCCGAACATGGTGCTGCCATTGGCGTTCACCACGTCGCGGCTGATGCCGATGCGGAACTTCTGCACGCGCCGACCCCTACATCGCCGCCGTGAAGGCGCCGTCCACCACCAGCACGTGGCCGTTCACGAAGGAGGCCTCGTCGGAGGCGAGGAACACCACGGGCGGTCCGATCTCCTCGGGCCGGCCCCACCGACCCGCCGGCGTGCGCCTGCACACCCAGCCGTTGAACTCGGGGTTGTCGATGAGCGCGGTGTTCATCTCGGTGGCGAAGTAGCCCGGCGCGATGGCGTTGACCGTGATGCCGTGGGGCGCGAGTTCCATGGCGAGTTCCCGGGTGAGCGCATGCACGGCGCCCTTGGAGGCGATGTAGGCCGAGATGGTGGGCCGCGCCAGCATGGCGCTGATGGAGCCGGTAACCACGATGCGGCCGCGCTTCGCCGGGATCATCACCCGCGCGCATTCGCGCGCCAGCATCCACACGGCCGTCAGATTGGTGTCGAGCACGCGCCGGAAGTCGGCGGTCTCGAACTCGGTGATGGGCTTGCGGTGCTGGATGCCGGCGTTGGCCACGCCGATGTCCAGGCGACCGTGGCGCCGCGCCACCTCCGCCACCATGGCGCCCACCGCGGCCTCGTCGGTGACGTCGCAGGCGGCCACCTCGGCCTTCAGGCCCGCGGCCTTGAGTTCGCCCGCGCGCGCCTCGAGGGCGGCGTGGTCGCGGGCGTTGAGCACCACGTGCGCGCCCGCCGTGGCCAGCGACTTCGCCATGGCCCAGCCCAGGCCGCGCGAGGCGCCCGTGACCAGCGCCACCTTTCCCGTCAGGTCGAACATTCTCCCCCTCCTCCCGTGGCGCCCGCGGTGCTTCGCCGCGGGCTGCTCCTCGAACGACGGGCCGCGACCGGCCCGCCCGCCAGCTTCAGGGCATCAGCACCGTGGAGCCCGTGGTCTTGCGCCCCTCGAGGTCGATGTGCGCCTTCGCGGCATCGGCGAGCTTGAGCGTCTGGCGCACCTCGATCTTCACCTTGCCCGACTTCACCACGTCGAACAGTTCCTCGGCCATGGCCACCAGGTCGGCACGCTTGGCGGTGTAGGTCACGAGCGTGGGACGGGTGACGAACAGCGAACCCTTCTGGGCCAGCAGCCCGAGGTCGAAGGGCGGCACCGGCCCGGAGCCGTTGCCGAACACGGCCAGCGTGCCCAGCGGCTGAAGGCAGTCGAGCGAGCCCATGAAGGTGTCCTTGCCCACGGAGTCGTAAACCACGGGCACCTTGGCGCCGCCCGTGATCTCCTTCACGCGCTCGACGAAGTTCTCGCGGGTGTAGACGATGGTGTGGTCGCAGCCGTGGGCCTTCGCCAGTGCCGCCTTCTCGTCGGAGCCCACCGTGCCGATGACGGTGCAGCCCAGCGCCTTGAGCCACTGGCAGGCGATCAGGCCCACGCCGCCGGCAGCGGCGTGGAACAGCACGGTCTGCCCGGACTGCACCCGGTAGGTGCGCCGGATCAGGTACTGCACCGTGAGGCCCTTGAGCATCATGGCCGCGGCCTGCTGGTCGGTGATGCCGTCGGGCACCTTCACCAGCCGGTCGGCCGGGATGAGGCGCGACTCGGAATAGCTGCCGGGCGGGCCGCCGGCGTAGGCCACGCGGTCGCCGGCCTTGAGGTCGTCCACGCCCGGGCCCACGGCTTCCACCACGCCCGCGCCCTCGAGGCCGATGCCGCTGGGCAGGGGCAGCGGATACAGGCCGGTGCGGTGGTAGGTGTCGATGAAGTTCACGCCGATGGCGTTGTGGCGCACCCGCGCCTGTCCCTGGCCGGGATCGCCCACGGTGACGTCCTCGTAGACGAGCACCTCGGGACCGCCGGTCTTGTGGAATCGCACTGCCTTGGGCACTGGAGATCTCCTC
>CAZXJW010000147.1:0-8118 GCA_964641005.1 uncultured Rhodocyclaceae bacterium | reverse complement strand
GCTCGCCGGCACGGGCCGCCTCGATGGTGGCGTTCAGTGCCAGCAGGTTGGTCTGGTCGGCGATGTCCTTGATCACCCCCACGATGCGGCTGATCTCGCCCGAGCGCTCGCCCAGCGAGCTCACCTCGGCGGCGGCCTCGCGCACCGCCTCTGCGATGGCGCGCGTCTCCGCGGCGGCCTGGCCCGCCAGGCGCTCGCCCTCGGCGGCCTTGTCCACGGCATCGCGGGACACGCTCACGGTGAGGGCGGTGTTGTCGGCCACCTGGCCCAGGCTGGTGGTGACCTGCTCCACGGTGGCGGCGGTGGAAGCGGCGGCTTCGGCCTGGCCGTGGGAGCCCTGCTCCACCCGGTCGGCCGCCTGGCGCAGCTGGTCGGACACGGTCGCCACGCCCGAGGCGGCGGACTGCAGCGAGCGCACCACCTCGGCGAAGGCGTCGGCCATGGTGTTGAAGCGCGACGCCACCTCGCCCAGTTCGTCGCGGGTGGTCACCGGAACGCGGGCGGTGAGATTGCCCGCCGCCAGTTCGCCCGTGGCGGCCTGCATGTCGCGCGTGACCTTGCGGATGGACAGCGACATGGCGTTGAACAGGTAGCCCGACAGCAGCAGCGCGGCGAGACCGAGCATGGCGAACAGCACCATGTTGCGCCCCAGGGCGGCCACGCGCGCGTCCAGCAGTTCGTGCAGCACCTTGCCGGTCTCGGCATACAGGGCATAGGCCGAATCGATGGCTCCCGCCGAGGCGTTGAAGTACTCGTCGCCCGAGATGGTGGGGGAGGCGGGCTTGATGAGGCGCTCTCGGCTCATGGTGGCGAGCGCGTCGTAGCCCTCCAGGGTGCGCTTGAGAGGCCCGGCGAGCCGCTGGGCGATCAGCGGATTGGCCTTCATGGCGGTTTCGAGGCTGGCCTGCATGTCCTTCATGCGGTCGCGCGCCCGCGCGGCGATGGTCTCCAGGACCACGCGATCCTCCGCCGTGACGACGCCCTTCTCGGCCAGGATCGAGCCCCAGGCGCGCTCGCGCGCCGCGAGTCCCACGGCCCAGGGCATGATGGTGCTCATCGGGTTGGCGAGATTGAGCGTGTCCACGTAGGGATCGAGAATCAGCGTGGAGGTGTTGCCCACGTGCCGCAGCAGCTTGTACATGCGGTCGAACTCCGGTGCGTGGGCCTTGAACGACGCCTCCATGAAGGCGCCGTCGCGAGGCAGGGCCCGGAGCTTGTCGCGCAGCTCGTTCCAGCCTGCCCGGCTGCCGCTGACCAGCTCGCCGGTTCCGAGCGCGGCACCGTGCTCGCGGTCCAGTGCCTCGAGTTCGACGACGATGCGTTCCACCTCGGCCTGCTTGGCGGCCAGTTCGGGGCTGGCGGCCGGGTCGCCCACCTTGCCGCGGAACACGATGCGGCGGTGCTCCACCAGCGTGCGCTGGAAGTCGATCACCTTCTGGCTGAACACCACGCCCTTGGCTTCGGCACGCGCCAGCGTCAGGTCGCCCCAAAGCCGGAGGAGGTCCGTGCAGATGAAGAACAGCAGGACGGCCGTGAAGATGGCGCCCACCATGTTGAACTTGTGGGCGAAACGCATGCGGCCCATCCAGTCGGCGGCGGGCTTGTAGAGAGTGTCCATGGGCGCTCCAGGGTCGCGGCCGGCGAGACCGCGGTCGATGGGGCGGTTAACGGCAGGGCGGGGGGCGCCTTTAGGGCCCCTCGGAGGCCCCGCGCTCGCGTGGGCGCAGGCTGACGAGCGTCACCCCGCCCAGCACCAGCGCCGCCCCTGACAATTGCAGCCATCCCAGGGTCTCGCCGAGGAACGTGGCACCCAGCACCATGGTGACCACCGGCCCGACGGAACCCACGAGCGCGGCATGGTTGGCGCCCACCCGGCGCAGTCCCTCGGACATGAACAGCGCCGGCAGCACCGTGGCGAACACCGCCAGCGCGAGCGACAGCCCGTACACCGGCAATGGCAGGTCCAGCGCCGACGCCCGGTGGGTGAGGAAGAACTGCAGCAGAGCGAAGAAGGTGGACACGAGCATGGCCCAGGCCGTGAAGCGCATGGCGCCCACCCGGTGCACCACGCGGCTGGAGCCCACCAGATAGAAGGAGTAGACCACGGCGCTCGCGAACACCAGGCCGGCGCCCAGCGCCACGCGGCTGCCGCGCTCTGCATGGGCCAGCTGCTCGGTGAACACCAGCCCGATGCCGGCGTAGGACAGCACCAGTGCCACCACGTGGCGCCGGCGCACCGGCGTCTTCAGCAGCCACGCGGAGAGCAGCACCACGATGGTGGGGTAGAGGAACAGCACGAGCCGCTCGAAGCCCGCCGAGACGTACTGAAGACCCAGGAAGTCCAGCAGCGAGGCGAGGTAGTAGCCGATGAAGCCCATGGCCGCCACGTGCAGCCAGTCGCGCCGGGTCAGCACGGCGGGTGGCGCGGTGCGCCCGGCCCACCACGCCATCAGCACGAAGAACGGTGCCGAGAACAGCATGCGCAGCGCGAACACCGTGACGGCGTCAACGCCGTGACCGTAGGCGATCTTGATGAGGATCGCCTTGATGGAAAAGCCCACCGCCGACAGGAACACCAGCACCGTCCCCGTCAGGGACGGGTGGGCGTGCGCCGCGGCGGGCTCGGGCCCGGCCGCCACCGGCCTCAGCGCCGGCGGCGGGAGGTGCTGCCGCCGAGGATCGACCCGAGCACGCCGCGCACTATCTCCCGGCCCACGGCCGATCCCACCGAGCGTGCGGCGCTCTTCGCCGCCGCGTCCAGCACGCCGGGCTGGTGGCCGCCGCGCGGACCCGTGCGCCCGAACAGGATGTCGCCCAGTCCGCCCAGCAGGCCGCCGCCGGCGTCCTCCTGCCGCGGGGTCGTGGCGGTGCCGTTGCCATTGCCCGCCGGCAGGTTCGCCGTGGCGCCGTCGCCGCGGTTGCGAAGCATCTCGTAGGCCGACTCGCGATCCACGAGCTTCTCGTAGTGGCCGAACAGCGCCGAGCCCTGGATCACGGCCTTGCGCTCCTCCGGCGTGGCCGGCCCGAGGCGGCTCTGGGGCGGGCAGACGAAGGCGCGCTCCACCACTTCCGGGCGGCCCTTCTCATCCAGGAAGGACACCAGCGCCTCGCCCACGCCCAGCTCGGTGATGGCCTTCTCGGTGTCGAGCTTCGGATTGGCGCGCAGCGTGGTGGCCGCGGTCTTCACGGCCTTCTGGTCGCGCGGCGTGAAGGCACGCAGCGCATGCTGCACGCGGTTGCCGAGCTGGCCGAGCACCGTCTCGGGCACGTCGAGCGGGTTCTGGGTGACGAAGTACACCCCCGCGCCCTTCGAGCGGATCAGCCGCACCACCTGCTCGATCTTCTGGAGCAGCGCCTCGGGCGCGTCGTCGAACAGCAGGTGCGCCTCGTCGAAGAAGAAGACGAGCTTCGGCTTCGGCACGTCGCCCACCTCGGGCAGGCGCTCGAACAGCTCGGAGAGCAGCCACAGCAGGAAGGTGGCGTAGATCTTGGGCGAGTGCATCAGCTTGTCGGCGGCCAGGATGTTGATCATGCCGCGGCCCTTCGCGCCGGTCTGCATGAGGTCGTCCAGGTCCAGGGCGGGCTCCCCGAACAGCTTCTCGGCGCCCTGCTGCTCGAGCTCGAGCAGGCCGCGCTGGATCGCGCCGATGGAGGCCGTGGAGATGTTGCCGTACTCGGTGGTGAAGCTCTTTGCGTTCTCGCCGGCGAACTGGATCATGGCCCGCAGGTCCTTGAGGTCCAGCAGCAGCAGGCCCTTGTCGTCGGCGATGCGGAAGGCGAGTGTCAGCACGCCCTGCTGCACGTCGTTGAGATCGAGCAGCCGCCCGAGCAGCAGCGGGCCCATCTCGGAGATCGTGGCGCGGACGGGGTGGCCCTGTTCGCCGTACACGTCCCAGAAGGTGACGGGGAAGCCGGTGAAGGCGAGATCGCCCATGCCGAGCTTCTCGGCGCGCTCCTTGAGCTTCGGGTTCCAGGCCCCCGCCTGGGAGAGACCCGACAGGTCGCCCTTCACGTCCGCCATGAACACCGGCACGCCGGCCAGCGAGAACTGCTCGGCCATGCGCTGCAGGGTGACGGTCTTGCCGGTGCCCGTGGCGCCGGTGATCAGGCCGTGCCGGTTCGCGAGGCCGGGAAGCAGGAACAGATCGCGGTCGGCCTTCGCGATCAGCAGGGGTTCGGGCATGGCGGGCTCCGCGGCTGCGAGGTAAGATTCTGAAAAGTATATCAATCGCGTTGCGCGCCCCGCGCTTCGCGCAGCGGCGCGGGCCTTCGCCCCGTGGCGCCGCCGTCCCCCGAACCGCAGTCCGCAGCCTCGAGGAAGTCATGGCAGGTCACAGCAAGTGGGCCAACATCAAGCACAAGAAGGCCGCCGCCGACGCCAAGCGCGGCAAGATCTTCACCCGCCTCATCAAGGAAGTCACCGTGGCCGCGCGCCTGGGCGGCGGTGACGCGTCGTCGAATCCGCGGCTGCGCCTGGCCATCGACAAGGCCCGCGAGCAGAACATGCCCAAGGACACCATCGAGAACGCCATCAAGCGCGGCACGGGTGCGCTGGAGGGCGTCAACTACGAGGAGGTCCGCTACGAGGGCTACGGCATCGCCGGCGCCGCGGTCATCGTGGATTGCATGACGGACAACCGCACCCGCACCGTGGCCGACGTGCGCCACGCCTTCGCCAAGCACGGCGGCAACCTGGGCACCGACGGCTCGGTGGCCTTCCTGTTCAAGCACTGCGGGCAACTGGTGCTCGAGCCCGGCGCCTCGGAGGACAAGGTGATGGAGATCGCCCTGGATGCCGGCGCGGAGGACGTGGTGGCCAACGAGGACGGTTCCATCGAGGTGCTCACCGCGCCCAACAACGACTTCGTGGCGGTGAAGGAGGCGCTGGAGAAGGCCGGCCTGAAGCCCGCCTTCGCCGAGATCACCATGCGTCCCGGCGCCGAGACCGCGCTGGCGGGCGACGACGCGGTGAAGATGCAGAAGCTCATCGACGCGCTGGAGAGCCTGGACGACGTCCAGGAGGTGTACACCAACGTCACCATGGACGAGGCCTGAGCCTCGGCCATGCGCATCCTCGGCATCGATCCCGGGCTTCGCATCACCGGCTACGGCATCGTGCGCCGCGAGGGGCAGCGCCTGTCCTACGTCACCAGCGGGCGGATCCGCACCCGCGACGGCGATGACCTCCCGTCGCGGCTCAAGACCATCCTCGACGGGCTGGCCGAGGTCATCGACGAGGGCGAGCCCGAGCAGGTGGCGCTCGAGCAGGTCTTCGTGAACGTCAATGCCCAGTCCACCCTCAAGCTCGGCCAGGCGCGCGGCGCGGCCATCTGCGCGGTGGTCACCCACGGACTGCCGCTGCACGAGTACACCGCCGCGCAGGTCAAGCAGGCCGTGGTGGGCACGGGGCGGGCGGGCAAGGCCCAGGTGCAGGACATGGTGCGGCGGCTGCTGTCGCTGCCCGGGGTGCCGGGTCCGGACGCGGCCGACGCGCTCGCCTGTGCCATCTGCCACGCCCACGGCGGGCTCGGCCTCGGACGGCTGTCCACCGCCGGACTGCGGGTGCGCGCCGGGAGGCTGGTTTGATCTCTCGCCTGACCGGCAGGCTGGTGGAGAAGTCGCCCCCGGCCATCGTGGTGGACGTGCAGGGCGTGGGCTACGAGGTGGACGTGCCCATGAGCACGTTCTACCAGCTGCCCGCCACGGGTCCGGAGGTGCGGCTGTTCACCCACCTGGTGGTGCGCGAGGACGCGCACCTGCTGTTCGGCTTCGCCACCGAGCCGGAGCGGCAGGTGTTCCGCCAGCTGCTGAAGATCACCGGCATCGGCACCCGCACGGCGCTGGCGCTGCTCTCCGGCCTGTCGGTGGACGAGCTCTATGCCGCAGTCAGCCAGCAGGACGGCGCGCGGCTCACCCGCGTGCCCGGCATCGGCAAGAAGACCGCCGAGCGGCTGCTGCTCGAGCTCAAGGACAAGCTCTCGCTCGCTCCGGGCGCGGCCGCCGCGGCCGGTGGCGCGGCGCCGGCGGGCAACGACGCCCTCAACGCGCTGGTGGCGCTGGGCTACAGCGACAAGGAGGCGCGTGCCGCGCTGGGCCGCCTCGAACCGGGACTGGCCGTGCCGGATGCCATCCGCCAGGCGCTGCGGCTGCTGTCCAAGGTCTGACCGGATGACGCGCGCAGCGATGTTTCGCCGTTCGTTCGCCGGTGGCGTGGCCGCCGCGCTTCGTCGAGGTCTGGTCCTCGCGGGGGCGGCGCTGCTGCTCGCCGGCGCACCCGCGCTGCGCGCCGAGGATGACACGGCCAGCCGCATCGCCGCCCTGCAGGCCGATCCACTGCTGCGCACCTGGACGCGCATCACCCTGCGCCAGAGTGCCGCGGGCCTGGCGCGACGCCACCTGGCCGCGGCAGGGCGGGAGGAGAAGTTCGGACCGCAGTGGAGTCCGGCCGATCCGCGCTGGCAGGCCGCCGAGCGGGCCATGGTGGAGTCCATGCTGTCCGCCGCCGAGGCCGGCACTGCCGATCCCGAGGAGCTGGCCTGGTATCGCGACACCTGGGCCCGGGCCACGCGCGCCGTGCTCTCGCCCGCGGAGCAGGACTGGATCCTGGAGACGCTGCAAAGCGAGCCCGGCCCCTATCTCGCCGCCACCATGGACTGGTTCGTCGGCGAACTGGTCATGACACGCCTCACGTTCACCGACCGCGCCCGCCTCGACCGGCCCGGCGCCGAACCCGACCGGGCGCTCCTCCAGCGCACCACCGCCCCCCTGCTCGAGAAGATCCGCTACGACTTCTCCGCGCATCCGCGCGCCGAGCTGTTCATCTGGACCGATCCCGGCAGGAAGTACTTCCGCGAGGTGTCCTTCCGCGTGGTCGCGGCGGCCAACGCGCGCATGGATGCGGCCGAGGCACGCATCCGGCCCGCCTTCCCGGCGGCCGCCGCACTGGCCGAACCGCACATCGAAGCGTTTCGCAATCGCTGACCCGGCTCCCGTGCCGATGAAGGACCCGACCTCCAGGCCGTCGACCCCGCTGCGTCTATAATTTCGTTCCATCCTGCATCGTTCGCCAGGCGCGTCGCCCGCCGGCGTCTTCGTTCCACCGACCATGCCATCGACCTCCGTGCTCCGCCTCCTGCTTTCCGCCGCTCTGCTCGCCGTTTCCACGGTGGTCTCCCTGCCGGCGCGCGCCGACGCGAACGCGACGGCCGCCACCATCCTGTCCGCCCACGACTGGCGCACCACCATCGCGCTGGGCAACCGCTACCTCAAGCAGCAGGCGCTGCTGGCGGTGCGCGCCGAACTCGCGGCCCGCGGCCGTTCCCTCGGGCTGGGCAAGGCCTGGCGCAGGGGCGATGCGCACTGGAATGCCGCCGAGGCCGCCATGGTCGAGGCGCTCATGCCGAGGGTGCGCGCCGAATGGACATCCCTCGACTGGCTCAAGCCCGAGTGGACCGCCATGGCGCTGTCGAGCTTCACCCCCGCCGAGCTCGACGCCATCGCCGCCCACTTCGCCACCGAGGTGGGCCACAAGCAGGCCAAGATCCTCGACCAGAACGTCGCATTCCACGTGGGCGGTGCGCTCACCATGTCGGGCAAGCTGATCGACGGTTTCTCCGGCACCGAGGAGGAGCAGAAGACGCTCACCTACGTGTACGCAGAAGAGGACCGCGCCATGCGATTCTCGGTGGCCGCCGGCGACAACATCGAGGGCCAGCGCTTCGCGCTGTCCGACCTCGGCGCCAAGTACCAGAAGGCGCTGGTGATCAAGGTCACCGGCATCTTCGGCGCCCGCATGGACAAGGTCGCCGCCACCCTGCCCGAGGCGGCGCGCGCGCAGTCGGCCCTGGCGGATCCGCTCATCGCCGAGTTCCGGGCGGCCAATCCCGGTTGAGGCCCGCGCGCCCATGATCGAGACCGACCGCCTGATCGCCCCGGCCACCCAGGGCGTGCAGGAGGAGGCCCTCGAACGCGCCCTGCGCCCGCGCCAGCTCGAGGAGTACGTGGGCCAGGAGAAGATCCGCGGCCAGCTCTCGATCTTCATCGAGGCCGCGCGCAACCGCCGCGAGGCGCTCGACCACGTGCTGCTGTTCGGCCCGCCCGGCCTGGGCAAGACCACGC
>CAZXJW010000146.1:0-8133 GCA_964641005.1 uncultured Rhodocyclaceae bacterium | reverse complement strand
CGCCGAGGCGGAAACGTTCCCTTGAGCTTTGCAGCAAGGGAACTGCGCATCGCGGCACTAGGAGAGAGGAGACCCACCTCGGCTGGGGGTGCCTTCGCCCTTGATTCCTTCGGCTCGGAATTGCGGTCCAGCAAGGACGAGAAACATCATTAGGGAGGCTGCTGCGCCGAATTCCAGCAGTTCCTCGAGGACCTTGCAGTAGCCATGCTCGACGATCTCAAGATCGAGAACTGCCGCAACGGAAACAGAGATTCCGAAGAACAAGAGGAATATCCTCGGCTCGCGGAGCCACTGTTTCCAACCGCGCATGGTGTTCAGCACCCAGGCTCGAAAGCGATACGCAACGATCAGCAGTGGGATCAAGATCATCGGCATGGCTTGATACGGGTTTTCGTACGCCAGAGAAATGAAGTCGTGTATGGCATCGATCTTTACACCCTTGACCACCGGCATGTGCAGGTGAAACAACCGTTCGCCAAAGCTGAGTTCGTCCAGCGCGCACAGGAGGGCAATCACGATGACCACCCCGACCAACGGGCGGGCCGATGCCTCGATTACTCGCCAAGCACGAATGCCGAGGCATGCCGCACAAACGTGAAACACCACCGTTAGGTTTTCGGTGAGGTTGTCCTCTTCGGTAACCAGCAGAACATGGCGGGATTCAGTTGCATAGAGCGCTGCTCCGGCGGCATGGCACAGCAGAAGGAAGGCGATGAGCAATGGAAAGCTGGTCATGGTTCAGATGCCGGCCGAGAGCCAACAAGCCGTGGAGGCAGGCAATAGTCGGAAGCTCTGATTCTGCCGAATTGCCTGTTCTTGTGGCAGTTGATTCTGAAGGCCATTGTCGCATTGCCCACATTGACACTACTGGTTTCCCATGCCTCTTGAAATCCTGATCACCGGCGCCCTCGGCCAGGTGGGCCACGAGCTGCAGCGCAGCCTCGCGCCGCTGGGCACCCTCACGGCCATCGACATGGCCGATCTCGACCTCACCGATTCCGACGCCCTGCGCCGCTTCCTGCGCGAGCGCCGGCCGGACGTGCTGGTGAACCCGGCGGCCTGGACCGCCGTGGACAAGGCCGAGGCCGACGAGCCCCTCGCCCTGGCCGTGAACGGCACCGCGCCGGGCGTGATGGCCGAGGAGATGGCCCGCCTGGGCGGGCTGATGGTCCATTACTCCACCGACTACGTCTTCGACGGCGCGAAGCAGGGCGCCTGGCGCGAGGACGACGCGCCCGGTCCCGTCTCCGCCTACGGCCGCACCAAGCTTGCCGGCGAGCGCGCCGTGCAGGCCGCCGGCGGGGCGCACCTGATCCTGCGCACCTCGTGGGTGTACGGGCGGCACGGGGGCAACTTCATGCTCACCATGATCCGGCTGGCGAAGGAGCGCGACGAGCTTCGCGTGGTGGCCGACCAGTTCGGCGCGCCCACCTGGAGCCGCACCATCGCCCAGGGCACCGCCCAGGCCATCGGCCGCGCCTGGGCCGACCCGGCGGGGCGTGGCCGGGCAGGGGAGTGGTCGGGCGTATACCACCTCACCAACGGTGGGGTGACCTCCTGGCATGGCTTCGCCCAGGCCATCATCGCCCGGGCGCCCGAGCTGGCCGACCGCCGGCACGTGAAGGTGGTGCCCATTGGGACGGCCGACTACCCCCTCCCGGCCCGCCGGCCAGCGAACTCGGTGCTGGACAACGGCAGGATCGAGCAGATGTTCGGCGTCACCCAGGTCGGCTGGGAGCGGGCCCTGGAGCAGTGCCTGGCGGGCTGATCGCCCGGAGAAAACCCCTTCGGAGAAAACCCCTTCGCAAGGGGTTTTTGCGGGGGTTGGGGGGCGCGTTGAGTTCCCCCCACCCTCAGCCCCTTCCGTCCACGGTCGCATCCCGCGCACCTTGGCGCATCGAATCCCGCCTCACCCCGCCTCGCGAACCGCCGCGCCCCTCGTGCGCGGGACAGTTGGCTCCCGCCGTTCAACAACCACCAGGGAGCCACCAAAATGCCACGCAGACCCCGCATCTTCGTCGAAGGACTGCCCCTCCACATCGTCCAGCGCGGCACGGGGCGCCGCCCGATCTTCGAGGACGAGACCGATTACCAGCACTTCCTGGAACTCGCCGCCGACGCCGCCCACCGCTACGGCCTGTGGGTGCACGCGTGGGTGCTCATGCCCAACCACATCCACATGCTCGCCACCCCTGCCCGCGCCGACACCGCCACCCGCGCGCTGCAGCTCATCGGCAACCGCTACGTGCAGACCTTCAACCGCCGCCACGCCCGGGTGGGCACCCTCTGGCAGGGCCGCTACCGCGCCTCGCTGGTGGACAGCGACGCCTACCTGCTGGCGTGCATGCGCTACATCGAGACCAACCCGGTGCGCGCCGGACTGGTGACCATGCCCGAGGCCTGGCCCTGGTCCAGCCACCCCGCCAACGCGTATGGCCAGCCCGACGTCCTGATCCGCCACCATCCCCTCTACCGCGCGTTGGGGTCCGACCCCGCGCAGCGCTGCGCCGCCTACCGCGGCCTGTTCGACGGCAACGAGGACAGCCTGGAGCACGACGCCATCCGCCGCGCCGTGCTGGGCGGCTGGCCCGTGGGCGATGACGAGTTCCTGCGGCGAATGGAGAAGACCACCGGCGTGCGTTGCACGATCGCCGAGCCGGGACGGCCAGCGAGGGCGGTGGGCGAGGGGCGGGTGTAGGGGGAGGGCAGGGAGGGCGGGGTGGGGAGACCCCGCCCCCCGTTGCTACCGGATCCGATCAACGCCTTCAAGAGGGCCGGTCATCGATCCCCAGCACAAGCGGAAAAACGCCTTCGCAAGGGGATTTCTCGCAAAGGATAAACACCTTCGGGAAAAACCCCTTCGCAAGGGGATTCGGCAAAAACACCTTCGCAAGAGGATTCCGCCGCATCACAGGGCCCTCGCCCGCACCGCCTCGCCCCCACGCACGAACAGCCCGCCCCCGAGGTGGTGGATGGTGTGCAGCGCCGCGTTGTCCGCGTTCCACTTCCAGTGCCCGCCCTCGAAGATGCGGCTGTCCGCCGCGGCGGACACCACCTCGGCGAAACAGGTGTCGTAGGCGTCCTCCGTGTGCGCCTCGGGGATGAGGCGGCACTCGAGCCAGCCACAGCAGCCCTCCTCGATCACCGGAACAGCCAGCACCGGGCCCGGCTTCGCGACGATGCCGTGACGCGCGAACTTGTCGCCATCGCGCCCGCTCGTGCTGCCTACCGCGTAGGTGAGATCCACCAGCCCGGCCCCGGGGATGCACAGGCCGAACGTGCCGCTCGCGTGCACCAGCTCGCGCGTGAAGGTGCGCTTGTCGATCACCACGGCAACGCGCGGGGGCACGAACTCGACGGGCATCGACCACGCGGCGGCCATCACGTTGCGGCGGCCATTGCCGGCGCTGGTGATCAGGACCGTGGGGCCGTGGTTGATGAGGCGGCTGGCGTGTTCGAGGGGGATGGGGATCCAGTGGGACATTTCGTGGAAGCCTGATGATGACCTGACAAGTATGTCGGGGAATGGAAGCCTGCGCCCGAGGTCCGGATACCGACTGTCCTTGCATGGAGGTCACCGGTGGTGCTGCATCGCGAACGGGGTGGGGCCGGACAAGTGTGCTATCGTTTGATGGCACAAACGATAGACAACGAGGTCTCCCATGGATACGTTCACTGTTCGCGATCTGCGCGAACGCACCGGCGAGTTGATACGCGATGCGGAGCAGGGAAAACTGTCGGTCATCACGAAACACGGCCAACCGGTGTTCGTGGCACTTCCTTTCGACGAAACGCTCGTTCGGCACGGGTTGAAGGTTTCGCTCGCCGTGCGTCTGTTTGCCGAGGACGTCGTGTCGATGGCGCAAGCTGCCAGGATTGCGGGCATGCCGCAGGAGGAGTTCGTTCTCCAGTTGGCGAGCGCTGGAGTTCCGGTGGTGCGTTATCCCGCCAGCGAACTGGGCGCCGAGATGGAAGCACTCGGTGTTCAGGAACCGGAAACGAAGTACAGAGCCAAGAAGCGGGGCAAGTGAACGACACCCGTATCGTTGCAGATGCGGGTCCGCTGATAGTCCTTGCGCGCACGGGCCATCTAGATGTCCTGGAACGTCAGTTCGCGCCGATCGTCATGCCACACGCCATCCATGCGGAGTGCACGGCCGCTCCAGGAAAGCCTGGCGCGTTGGCCATCGAAGCAGCCATCCAGCAGGGCCGTATCGTCGTGCAAGCGCCCGCCCGGTTAAGGGACGTGCCGCTTGGGCCACGGGTCATCGACAAAGGCGAGACCGAGGGAATCCTGTTGGCGCTCGAGCTGGGAAGCCCGATCCTTCTCGATGACAAGTCCGCGCGGCAGGCAGCAAAGGCTGCAGGACTTGCCGTCATCGGGACGGCTGGACTGCTGCTCGCGGGAAAGATGCGCGGAATCGTCCCGGCGGTTGCGCCCGTGCTGGAAGCTTTCAGTCGCCACGGCTATCACCTCAGCGCGGAACTCGTCGCAGCCGTCCTGGAACGCGCCGGAGAGCGACGGCGGTAGCGGCGTGTATCGCGTGCGTGGCGGTGGCTCGGCCGTTGATCTGGCAAGCCATGGATGCAGGAGATCTCGACTCGTTGCTAGACCGCTTCCCGGTGGTGTCATACGAGAGTTCCGGGTCTTGCGCATCGAGGATCTCTGCGCTTACATATGTCGGACGAAGCCAGCCGGAGCAGCTACATGACCAACGCTGGCTAACGTATTGAACGCGCTACCGGGGGCACGGCCCGCAGAGGCCGACGGGCGCGGACGGGGAGAAGGGATGCTGCGGTTGCACATCGCCTTGCGAGGGGGAGGGACCTGGCTGATGCTGGGCCTTCTGCATGCCTGCCCGTCCCCGTCCTGGGGCGGCGATGACTTCTACAAGATCATCAAGGAAACGCGCCAGCCACCGCCCTACGAGTGGACGCGCTTCGTCAAGGTGGACGGCCAGCCCGAGCCGGTCCCCGCGGAATGGGTGTCCACACCCGAAGGGCAGTTCGCCCACAGCCTGAAGATCCCCGACCCCGTGCCTGCGGACAGCGGGTATCGGCCCGGCATGAAGCCCGTGGATTACTTCCTTCACCTGTGTCGCACGGAAGCGAAGGTGATGAAGTACCAGGACGTGCGCAACCTCAAGGGCTTCATGGGACTGAGGCCGCCGGAATGGGCGCGCGACTACGACCTCATGGATCGGAAGAAGCTGGAGGCGCCGAGTCTGGCGGCGATGTTTCAGATGCTGGAGAACACCGTACGCGTTCGTGGAGCGGCGTACATCTACGAGTCGCCCGGCATCTACGAGTACTACGAGGAACCTGCCTCGATCCAGGGTGACGAGGAAGTGCGGCGCAAGGGCGGTTACCTGCAGGCCTCTGGCGCGAACCGGCGAAAGGCTGAGCTTCGGGAGGTCACGTGGTCGAAGAACCCGAAGAGTCGATATGCGCTCACATGGCGGGGCGTGAAAAGGCCCATGGATCGAGAGTCCGGGATCGCGGGGATCGAGGTCATTGCGCTTGATCGGACGACCACTGCGGTCGTGGGTGTTTACCGCGACTATGCCTTGACTGGTCGAACGCCGCAGACGCCACAAGGTGCGTGGTGGCTCAACGCAGCATTGTGTCCTAGGACGTCGCCCGCAGACTCTTCGTACTTCTTGGATCGATACCAGTCGTATGTGTTCAACATCGTTCAGCCCAAGAGCGTGCCCAAGGGTTACGCGCCATGAGCATCAACATAGAGACCGTATACGACGCCTTTCTCGCACAGGTAGCCGGAGAGAGCTATTTCGAAAGGGTACCCCTTGAGAACCTCTTCGCGGTTAGAGGAAGACTCCAGAACGGCAACAATCGCCCCGAGTTCCTCGTCGGCAACCTGTTCCCTCCTGGCGTTACTCGACTCACAACCTCGCAGGCAAACGAGTTCACCTCGAAGTACATCGTCCTTCACCAATGGTCCGACGACCCCCGCCGCCCGACCTTCCTCCTCCCCCATGAAGCCGGCTATCTCCCGACCCGGCGTCAACCCATCATCGCCAACACGGGCCTTTCCGCCACCCTTCTGGAGAGCGTGGACAACCCCGGCGTCTTCACCCTCGCGATCCGCAGCACCGAGTATCTCGAGCCTCTGAAAGGCGGCGACTTCTACCGCGACGTCAGAGGCGCCGACATCGGGGGAATCGTCGACGGCGCCCTCGCCCTTGCCCAATGGGATGCCCTCGAGCGCTACTACGACTGGCTGAAAGGGGAAACGTCCTTCCTCGCCGGCGCACGCGAACTCCACGTGACGGGGTACTCCCTCGGCGGCCACCTGGCGCAGGTGTTCACCGAGACGCATCCCGAAGTTGTCTCCGCCACCATCTTCAACGGCGCGGGACGAGGTTCCTTCGATCAGGCTGCCCTCGGATCGCTCCGAGCCGTGCTCGGTCTGTATCGCGCCCTCCTTGCCAGTCCTTCCACGGTGCAGCCACTCGATGACGGTCCCTTCGGCATCTACGGGCGCAACGGCAAGTTGCTGGCGACTGCCGGCAGCCCGGGTGGCGAGAACGCCGAACTCGACAGCCTGTATGCCCGCGCGCTCTCGACCCCGTTCCCGCCGCCGGTCGACATCTACGACCATCCGCGCTACCTGTATGCCAAGCAGGTCGTCTCGCGCCTCGCCAGTCTCAGCGGCGGCAAGATCGAGGGCGTTCTCGAACTGATCCTGTCCAACGATCTGGACGATGCGGGGCGCGCGCCGGTCGCACCGTCGTCGGCGGATCGCATCACCCAGATCTACGGCAGGGCAGCGAACAACGACCGCGAACTGGTCGCCGGTTCCAACATCGCGGTCCCGGGCCGGCCGGTCTTCATCGAGGATCAGCCGCTGTTCACGGGGAGTGGCCCCCTGGGCAGCGGCGGCGACGACGACTTCGGCGGCACCCACAGCATCACCCTGGTCGGCGACACCCTCGCCGTCATGCGCCTTTTCCAGAAGATCGACCGGACCGTCGACAGCGATACGCTCGGCAAGCTCCTGGCGCGCATGTCGGACCAGGGCGCCGTGACGGTCCCGCTTGCCGTGGGGCAGGCCGAGGGCGATTCCCTGGAGCGTGCGGTCAAGGCCCTCGCGAGGATCTACGGGCTGACCCTTCCCGAAGTGGATGTGGATCGCGGCGTGCGCGGCTTCGGCAGGATCGATCTGCGCGAGACGATGCACCAGAACATCCTCGCCATCGAGAGACGAGTCGAGTCCTTCCCGGGTCGCGTGAGGCCGCTCTGGAATCTCGATCCTGCCGCAGTGGCCGACCTGGCGAAAGGCACCAGTCCCCAGGCGCTTGCGTATCGATATGCGCTGTCCGAGATGCTGCCGTTCGCCGTGGTGACGGACGCCCCGCTCTACGAGGCCAGGCTGCGGTCGGGGGAACTCAGGCTCTCCGACGAGCGCCTGCCGGATGGCTCCACCGCCGGAGATCGCTGGCTGTCGGATCGCGCCAGCCTGCTCGCATCGGTGCTCGAGTACAACGCCCTCGACCGGGAGGGCGGGCCGGCCCGGGTGCCCGTGGCAGGCTCGGATGCGGCAAAGGGCGCTCGCGCGGTCTCCAACCGACCGGACGCCACGCACATCGCCTTCGCCGAACTGAGCCAGCCGCTCGACGTCAGGGAGGGCGGCAAGCGCCTCCTGTATGGAAACAAGTTCCAGGACACGTTGCGCGGGGGCGCCCGGGCCGACTTCCTGTGGGGCAACGCCGGCCACGATTCCCTCGTCGGCGGAGACGGCGACGACACGCTGGCCGGCGGGGCCGGTGCGGACGTTCTCGAGGGTGGGCGGGACAACGACGTATACGTCGTCCACGGCCAGGGCGACGTCATCCACGATCTCGACGGCAAGGGCAGCGTCTTCGTCGAGCGCAACCGCCTGTCGGGCGGTTACGCCCCGGCGGGATCGAGCGTGTACTGGTCTCCGGATGGCAGCACGCGTTACACGTGGGCGGGACCGCTCCTCCAGGCAACCGTCACGTCGGGCGACACCGAGCACACGTTCAGCATCCAGGGGTTCAGCAACCGATCGCTCGGGATCTACCTGGACAATGGCCGCGACCCCCCCCCCCCCCCCCCCCCCCCCCCCCCCCCCCCCCCCCCCCCCCCCCC
>CAZXJW010000145.1:0-8157 GCA_964641005.1 uncultured Rhodocyclaceae bacterium | reverse complement strand
TGGTGGGCCGGGCAGCAAGCTGGCGGTGCGCAACGGTGCGCAATGGGCCGGCGACTACACCGCGGCGGGCATCACGGCGCTGACGATGGACGTCAACAACTTCGGGCCGTCCGACCTGGCACTGCGCCTGAGCTTCGAGGCCGTCAGCGCCTGGTCAACCGTGCCGGTCCTGGTGCCAGGCGGCAGCGGGTGGCGCAGCGTGGTCTTTCCGGTGACCGCTTCCGACCTGAGCGCCGCGCCCGGCAGTTCGGCGGCCGACGCGCTTGCCAGCGCCACGGCGATCCGTCTCTTCCACAGCACGTTGTCCGCATTTCCAGGCGAGGGCATCGTGGTCACCGTGGGCGTCGACAACATCACGGCCGTGCCCGAGCCGGCCACGGCGTGGCTGCTTGCGCTGGGTATCGGCCTGATGGGCGGGCTGGCGTGGCGCCGGCACGCGGCATGAACTGAGCCGTCGTCCGGGCGCCGCGGCGCCTGGGTGCTCGAACTTGCCGCTCGCGCATGCTCCACGCGCGTCGCCTGGCCCGTTTTCCTCCACCGGCGCAAGCCGTTGCGCCGGGCCCGATCCCCAGGCTGGCTGTCGAGGTGGCGGCGTGACCAGACCCGGTCGAGGCCGCAAGAAGAGAGCTGAACCGGGGCGGCTCGTCCCGATCCCGAGAGAGGCGCCGCAGGTCGGACGTCAGCCGCTGGGCTGCGCCACGGCCCGTCGCCTCAGCAAGGCCAGCAAGGTGGCGCCACCCGCCAGACACAGCGCCCAAGTGGCCGGTTCAGGCACCGGCCGGATCTCGGTGACGTCGATGCGGGCATCGAGAGCGATGCGGTCATGCGGCGACAGCTTGAACGCCACGGTCAGGTACAGTGTGTTCCACGCCACGTCCGGGCCGATGAAATCGTGCGATGGCAGCGCGTCGGCACTGGAGCGCTGTTCGAAGCTTGCGATGCCATCGGCACTTGCGACCAGCGCTGCGCCCCCCAGAGGAGCCACCGGCGGACCGCCAAGGAAGCTTGTCGCCCCGATGACCAGGTTGACGGCCGTGTCCATGAACCGTACCTGCGGCCTCGCGAACGGGTTGGCCGGGTCGAACACCATGACGTCAGGCATGGCCACCGCGCCATCGCCGTTGCCGTCCGTCAGCACGGCACTGAGTTGGGCATCTGCGCGCCACTGCTCGTCGATCATTCGGGTGGTCGGGATCGAGATGTAGTAGCGGAAGGCCGCTGCGGTGTCGAACGGATTCCACGCTTCGATCTGGATCCGGGCGAAGGGGTCGAAGAAGAACGTGAATACCGCCTGAGTGACCAGCTGATCCGCCTGCATCACATCGATCTGCTTGACCGTCTCGGCGCTGTCGATGAGCCTGACCTGACTCTCGAATGCCTGCAGCTGGGTGTAGGCAACAGAGGCAGTGCCATAGTTGTAGTCGAGGTCGAACGCTGCGGCAGCCGGCAATGCCTGAAGGGCGAGCGCCAGTGTCGTCGTCAACCGGATCGACGCGGGGCGTGCGCCCCTCGCGCTGACATGGGCACGTGTGCTGAGACTCGTCCGGGTCGGGCTGGGCATGGAATCGCTCCCGCGGCAAGAACTGCCTGTCAGTCAATTACCTGCCATCGCCGCCACCCATGCTCAGGGATGCGGACGCTTCCGAGTATAGGACAGATGATGGCCCCTGCTGAGCCCCGACCCATCCGCTCCGGTACCCGAAGCCCGAATTCAGTCGGGGACCCCGGTGTCATTCGATCAACTTCACCGAGGCGGTTCCCTTGAAGACCAGGGTTCGTCATGCAGGTGCGACCGGCCAAGCCGGGTCTGGGGAGCGGGGGCTGGGCGTCCTCGACGCTGGCAACTCTGCACTCATCGCCGTCCACCCTCGCTCCTCCCGCGCGGGTCCATGCGCAGCCATTCACTGCCGCTCGATCTCTCCCGGCCGCCACGTCTTGTCGAACCAGGGCTGCAACGGACCATAGAGCCTCAGCAGCGTGTTCCACCCCTTGCCGGGGACGGTCTGCACCCAGTTGTTCTCCTTGCCCTTCGGAGCGACCGGCCCGAAGTACACGTCCACCGAACTGTCCGGATTCACCACCAGCCCCTTGGTCTGGCTGCTGACGGCCGGCCACTGCTGGTCGGTCTGGAGCATCGAGCGGGTCTGGTTGTCGTAGAGGATCACCGACCAGAAGTTGGCGACCGGAATGTCGGGCGGCAGGTGGAGCTTGTAGTTCTTGCTCCCGTCGAGCGGCCTGCCCTTCGAATCCACGAAGGCCGCCATGTACTGCGACCCCTGGCCGACCTCCTTCGAATCCATGGCCGGCGTGACGCCGGTGGCATAGAAGAAGAATCCCGCGTAGGCGTCGATGAGGCGCGCGCCCTTGTCCTCGAACTGGTACCCGCCGACGAATCCACGGCGCCAGGCGCTCTTGGTGTCCGGGTAGTAGTAGCCCTCGGGCGAGCGCCAGCGGTACATGATGGCGCGGGCCGTCGCATCGCCCACCAGCGCCGCCTCGGCGAGGATCTTCTTCATCCGCTGATCCGGCTTGAAGGGCTTGCCCTTCCGGATACCGATCGAAGCCCACAGGCCCAGCGTGGTGGCGTCGACCGACTCCGTCGGCTCCTCCTGTACCACCTGGTTGAGATACTCCCAGAAGGGATAGCCCGCCGGGCCCACGGTATTGAAATCGCGGCCGGAAACGTCGACGAAATTCAGCTTCGGCGCACTGGCTGCATGCCCCAGCGGGTAGATCTTCGTGAACTGCTTGACCCGGTCCACGCCGGGCTTCGGATCGCCGTTCTCCAGGAAGGTGCGCCAGGCGATCCAGTTGCTGTAGGTCGCCGAACGCACCACGAAATAGCCCTGCGGAACCTCACCCTCGAAGCCAGGGGGGAGTATCAGGTACTTGCCGCCCTCGCCCTTGTCCGGCCCCACCATCCCGATGTCGGTGACGAAGTGATACCACATGTCGTCGAGCAGCCCGAGGACCTTCGGCGGCACCTCCACGACCAGCGGGCCGCCGCGCAGGTCCAGCCAGAACCAGGTGTAGGGCGTGTTGTTGTTCGGCGTGAGGAAGATCGAGCGCGCGTTCATCATCGTCTCGAAGATCGGCACGGTCGTGTTGGCCGGTCCCACCTCGAGCATGCCCTTGCGGTTCGCCAGCTGGCTCACTGGCGCCAGCCCCAGCAGGTAGGCCTGGATCGCGTTCTGGAAGTCGAGGTTGTCGTAGAGCTTCTTCACCGAAGCGTTGTCCGGGAACCCGTCGAAAAACTTCAGGGTGCCCAGGCGGGTTTCAACGCTGTCGGGAATTGCCACCCCGGGTGGGATCGGGGTCGTCATCTTGTACTGCTTGGGTGGTTGCGCAGCACCGGCGAGCTGCGCATGGGCCACGGCCATTGCCAAAGCCGCCGAGGCAACCAGAGACAGCCTGAGAACCGAGAAACGACGGGCTGGCATGAGCTCTCCTTCTTGAATCGCCAACTGAACCTGGCATCGGCACTACATCACAGACCGGTTGGCCGAGCTGTCTGCCGCGGCAGGGCCGAAAGGGAATCCTGCGCGATGGCTCGACCGTCGGCCCCACCCTCGCCACTCTACACATCGCGGCGACCGTTAGCAGCAGTCCCCGACAGTCCTCGAGGCCCCTACTCCCACTCGATCGTCGCCGGCGGCTTCCCCGAGATGTCGTACACCACCCGGTTGATGCCCCGCACCTCGTTGATGATGCGGTTGGAGACGATGGCCAGGAAATCATGCGGCAGCGGCGCCCAGTGGGCGGTCATGAAGTCCTGGGTCTGCACGGCGCGCAGCGCCACCACGTGCTCGTAGGTGCGGCCGTCGCCCATCACGCCCACCGAGCGCACCGGCAGGAATACGGCGAAGGCCTGCGACACGCGGTCGTACCAGCCGTGGTTGCGCAGTTCCTCGATGAAGATCGCATCCGCCCGGCGCAGCAGGTCCGCGTACTCGGACTTTACCGCCCCGAGGATGCGCACACCCAGGCCCGGCCCCGGGAAGGGATGGCGGAACACCATCTCCCGCGGCAGGCCCAGGGCGAGCCCCAGTTCGCGCACCTCGTCCTTGAACAGCTCGCGCAGCGGCTCGAGCAGCTTCAGGTGCAGGGTGTCCGGCAATCCGCCCACGTTGTGGTGCGACTTGATGGTGTGGGCCTTCTTGGTCTTGGCGCCCGCGGACTCGATCACGTCGGGGTAGATGGTGCCCTGGGCCAGCCAGCGTGCCTTCGGCAGCTTCGCCGCCTCGCGCTGGAACACCTCCACGAACACGCGGCCGATGATGCGGCGCTTCTGCTCCGGGTCGTCCACGCCGGCGAGTTGGCCGAGGAACTCCTGCGACGCGTCCACGTGCACCACCTTCACGCCCAGGTTGCGGGCGAAGGTGTCCATCACCTGCTGCGCCTCGTCCAGCCGCAGCAGGCCGTTGTCCACGAACACGCAGGTGAGCTGCGAGCCGATGGCGCGGTGGATGAGCGCCGCGGCCACCGACGAGTCCACCCCGCCGGACAGCCCGAGGATCACCTCGTCGCCGCCCACCTCCGAGCGGATCCGCCCCACCGCCTCCTCCACGTAGTCGGGCATGCGCCAGTCCGCGGCGGCGGCGCAGATCTCGGTGACGAAGCGCTCGAGGATGGCGCGGCCCTGCGCGGTGTGGGTGACCTCCGGGTGGAACTGGAGCGCGTAGAACCCGCGCGATTCGTCGGCCATGCCGGCGATCGGCGTGGCGGCGTTGGAGGCGATCACCTTGAAGCCCGGCGGCAGCTCCACCACCTTGTCGCCGTGGCTCATCCACACGTCCAGCAGGCCGTGGCCCTCGGCATTGGCGCGGTCCTGCACGTCGCGCAGCAGCCGCGAGTGGCCGCGGGCACGCACCTCTGCGTAGCCGAACTCGCGCACCAGGCCGTTCTCCACCACGCCTCCGAGCTGGGCAGCCATGGTCTGCATCCCGTAGCAGATGCCCAGCACCGGCACGCCTGCGGCGAACACCGCGTCCGGCGCGCGCGGCGTGCCGCCCTCGGTGACCGAGGCCGGTCCGCCCGAGAGGATGATCCCCTTCGCGCCGAAACCGCGCACGAAGGCATCGTCCACGTCGCAGGGGTGGATCTCGCAGTAGACGTTGAACTCGCGCACGCGCCGCGCGATGAGCTGGGTGTACTGGGAGCCGAAGTCGAGGATCAGGATGCGGTCGTGCATGGCGGTCGGGATGGCGCGGCGACGGGCCCCAAAAGACGAAGGCGCGCCGCGCGCGCCTTCGCCGGGGAGGCAATGTCCGTGGTCAGTCCACGTGGTAGTTCGGTGCTTCCTTGACGATCTGCACGTCGTGCACGTGCGACTCCCGGATGCCCGCGGAGGTGATCTCCACGAACTGGGCCCGGGCGCGCACCTCGTCGATGCTGCCGCAGCCCAGGTAGCCCATGCTGGCCCGCAGGCCGCCCATGAGCTGGTGGATCACCGCCGTCACCGGCCCCTTGTAGGGCACTCGGCCCTCCACGCCCTCGGGAACGAGCTTGTCGTTGCCCACCGAGGCATCCTGGAAGTAGCGGTCACTGGAACCCTGCTGCATGGCGCCGAGCGAACCCATGCCGCGATACGACTTGTAGGAGCGACCCTGGAAGAGCTCGATCTCGCCGGGCGCCTCCTCGGTGCCGGCGAACAGGCCGCCCAGCATCACGCAGTCGGCGCCGGCCGCGATGGCCTTGGCCACGTCGCCCGAGTAACGCACGCCGCCGTCCGCGATCATGGGCACTCCCGTCCCCTGGAGGGCGTCGGAGACCATCTGGATGGCCGTGATCTGGGGCACGCCCACGCCCGCCACGATCCGGGTGGTGCAGATGGATCCGGGGCCTATGCCCACCTTGACGCCGTCCGCGCCGGCATCCACCAGCGCCTTCGCGGCATCGCGGGTGGCGATGTTGCCACCCACCACCTGAGCCCGGGGGAAGTTGCGCTTCACCCAGCGCACCCGGTCGAGCACGTTCTGGGAATGGCCGTGGGCCGTGTCCACCACGATCAGGTCGGCGCCTGCCTCGAGCAGGGCAGCGACACGCTCCTCGGTGCCCTCGCCCACCCCCACCGCGGCACCCACGCGCAGCCGGCCGAGTTCGTCCTTGCAGGCGTTGGGGTGCTCGGAGGACTTGAGGATGTCCTTCACGGTGACCAGGCCCTTGAGCTCCATGTCGCCGTTGACCACCAGCACGCGCTCCAGGCGGTGGCGGTGCAGCAGCGCCGTGGCCTCCTCGAGCGAGGCGCCCTCCTTGACGGTGACGAGCCGGTCGCGCGGGGTCATGATGTTGCGAACCGGCTGGTCCAGGTTGTTCTCGAAGCGCAGGTCCCGGTTGGTGACGATGCCCACCACGCGGATGCCCTCCACCACCGGCAGGCCGGAGATGCGGTACTGGCGGGTGATGCCCAGCACGTCGCGCACCGTCATGTCGGGAGGCACGGTGATGGGGTCCTTCACCACGCCGCTCTCGAAGCGCTTGACCTTGGCCACCTCGGCGGCCTGGGCGGCCGGGGGCAGGTTCTTGTGGACGATGCCGATGCCGCCCTCCTGGGCCAGGGCGATGGCGAGGCGGGCCTCGGTCACCGTGTCCATGGCGGCCGAGAGCAGCGGGATGTTGAGGTGGATGGTGCGGGTCAGCCGGGTCTTGAGGCTGACATCCTTGGGCAGGACCGCGGAGTGCGCCGGGACGAGCAGGACGTCGTCGAAGGTCAGCGCCTTCTGGATCACATGCATGTTGATGATCCTTCACGCAAAACAGCATTATACGCGAGTGCGGCGCGATGCCGTGCACGAACCTCGGCGACGGCACGTTGTATCGACATGCCCCGATGCGCCGGGTGGCCTTCATGGAGATGGAATGGTCCCGACCGCGATTTCCACAGGGATTTCACGCACCAGGCGTGCGATGCTTGGCATGTTGCTCGCTTCGACCCTTCCGCTTGGGGCGGTCGGTGCGGGGCAACCTGCGGATGACTGCGAGGCGACGCTGGCGCAGGCCGAGATCGCCGTGGCCAGCGCGCGCAGCCGAGAGGCGCTCTGGACCACTGCCGTGGGAGCGCTGCGCGAAGCGCGACGGCTGCGGCGCGACGGTGACTGGATCGGCTGCGGCAGCAGCGCGCGCGAGGCGCAACGGCTCTCCGAACTGGGCCTGAAGCAACTGGATTACCCGCCGGAGCGGAATTGAACCGGGCCGAGACGGACTGAACGGACGGAGGATCGAAGACCATGAAACGCTTCCTGCTGCAGGCGGCCCTCGCGGCTGCCGCCCTGTGCATCGCCCTGCCGGCGTCGGCAATCTGCAAGTGGAAGGACGCCAACGGACGAGTCCAGTACTCCGACAATCCGCCGCCCGGCGTGCGCTGCGAGGGTACGGTGAGCGTGCCCCCGCCCGTGTCCTCGGGCTCCTCGACGGCCTCGAAGCCCTCGTCGCGCTCCGTGCAGGAGCAGGAAATGGAGTTCCGCAAGCGTCGCCTCGAGCGCGAGGAGGCGGACAAGAAGGCCCAGAAGGAACGCGACGTCTCGGACGCCAAGCGCCAGAACTGCGAGGCCGCGCGTGCCCAGGCTGCAGGCCTGGCCTCGGGCGGGCGCGTGGTGCGCTACGACGCCAACGGCCAGCGGATGTTCCTCAGCGACGAGGAGATCGCCGCCGAACTGGCGAAGACCCAGAAGCAGGTGGACCAGTACTGCAAGTAGGCGTTCGTCAGGCCGGGTCGCCGCTGCCGGCCCGGCCCACGCGTCGGCGCCGGGCCTCCTTCGGGTCCGCGGTGAGTGGCCGATAGATTTCCACGCGGTCCCCGTCGCGCAGCACGAAGTCCATCTCCACGCGCCGCCCCCACACGCCGGCACCGGCCCCGGTCAGCAGCTTCTCCATGCCTGCCGCCGCGATCGCGTCGGCCACCATGGCCCCCGGCTCGAGCGCAACTTGCCGCACCGTCGCCACGCCGGGCGCGGCATGCACCACCTCCACCACCACGCGCACCCCGCCGGTCACGGCCGCGGCCCGTGCACCTGCGCCGCCCGGGCGACGAAGGCATCCACGAAACTCCCGGCGATGTGGTCGAACACGGGCCCCACCAGCTTCTCCAGGATGCGGCTCGAGAACTCGGAGTGCAGCCTGAGCTGTATCTTGCAGGCCGTCTCGCCCAGAGGCGTGAAC
>CAZXJW010000144.1:3926-8161 GCA_964641005.1 uncultured Rhodocyclaceae bacterium | reverse complement strand
ACTGGCAGTCAGGGGGGCCGGAATCCTCCCGTTGGTTCGCGGGTGTCGCCGGCGGCGGCCGGCTCGGCAGCGCCGGCGGCCGCGTCCTCGGCACCCCCAAGATCACGGAGCCCGCCAAGGGGCTCTACCTCGGCCTGGCCACCGACTGGACCCTCTGGCAGGAGCCCCTCGAGGCCGCCCTGCGCCGAATCACCCGCACCCTGGCCATGGCCATCGGCGTGCGCCGCTCCAGCGTCTGGCTGCTCGACGACACCGGCAGCCTGATGCGCACCCTGGTGGTGTTCGACGCCTTGCGCGGCCACGCCAGCGAGCCCGAGGTGATCTTCCGCGACGACTGCCCGGCCTACTTCGCCGCGCTGGGTGCCGGCCGCGTGGTGGATGCCCACGATGCCAACGCCGATCACCGCACCCACGAGATGGCCGCGCAGTACCTCCGGCCGGCCGGCATCGGCGCGCTGCTCGACGCCACGGTGCGCACGGCGGGCCGCACCACCGCGGTGATGAGCGTGGAGAACGTGGGCGGCCCGCGCCTGTGGAGCGACGCCGAACGGCGCCTGGTGGTGTCCATGGCCGACCTCGCGGCCCAGTTGCTGGTCCACGACGGCATGCGCCAGAGCGAGGCGCGCTACCGCACCCTGCTGGACAACATGCCCGCGGCCGCCTACCGGTGCAGCTGGGCCGGCGAGTGGATCGCCGAGTACGTGAGCGGCGGCGTGAGCGCGATCCTCGGCATTCCCCCCGACCGGCTGCTGGGGCCGCGGGAGGACCGGCTCGACGCCGGCGTGATTCCTGGCGACCGCGAGCGGCTGCGTGCCTCGCTGGCGGCCGCCGCACGGGGCGGAAGCGTCGATCTGGAGTACCGAGTGCAGCGCCCCGATGGCGAGGTGCGCTGGGTACGCGACCAGGGCTTCGCGCGCGCCGCGCTCGACGGCGCGACGGCCGTCCTGGAGGGCGTGATCACCGACGTCACCGACCGGCGCCGGGCGGCGGAGTCGGCCCGCCGCGAGCACGACCTGCTGCTGCGCATCGCCGAGGGGACCGCGGGCGAGACCGGCGACCGGTTCCTGGACCGCCTCACCGGCGAGCTCGCACGGGCGCTGGGCACGGAGTTCTGCTTCGTGGGAGAGCTCGATGCGCATCGGCCCGACATCGTGCGCACCGTGTCCGTCTCTGCCCGTGGACAGCGGGCGCCCAACTTCGAGTACGCGCTGCGGGGAACCCCTTGCGCCGACGTGCTCGACGGCGGCATCTGCTTCCATTCCTCCGGCGTGCAGGCCCGCTATCCGGACGATGCATTGCTGGCGGAAATGGGCATCGAGAGCTACCTGGGCGCTCCGCTCCGGGACTCCGAAGGACGGCGCATCGGCCTGCTCGCCGTCCTTCACGGCGCGCCATACGCCGGGGACGGGTTCGCGGAGACGCTGTTCGGCATCTTCGCCGCGCGGGCCGCCGCGGAGCTCGAGCGGCGCAACCGCGAGGCGGCCCTGCAGCGCTCCCAGGAGGAACTGCTGGCGCGCAACGAGTCCCTCGCCATGGTGAACATGATCGCCGGGCGACTGCACGCCGGCCTCGATGCCAGCGCGATCGCGCGCGAGGCCGTGGAGGCGCTCAAGGCCTGTGGCGCGCCGGACGTGGTGGCCTTCTACCGCTTCGACTCCGCCAGCCGACGCCTGCGCCTCGTGACCTTCTCGGGCGAGGTGAACGACAGCGTGCACAGCGCCGGCAGGGACCTGCCCGTGGAGGGCAGCCTGAGCGGCATGGCGTTGCTGTCCGGCCAGGTGATGGTGAGCCAGGACGTGGGCGCGGACGCGCGCATCTCGCCTCCGGCGCGCGAGGCGCTGGCGCGCATGGGCATGTGCTGCGCCGTGGTGGTGCCGCTTGCCTACGCCGGCGAGCCGCTGGGCACGATCACGCTCGCCTGGAATCGCGTGCGCCTTTTCAACGCCCACGAGGCCACCGCGGCGGCCTCCGCGGGCGCCGCCGTTTCGCTCGCGCTGGCAGGGGCGCGGCAGATGGCCGATCTCGAGCACCAGGCCAGCCACGACGCGCTCACGGGGCTTCCCAACCGGGTCCTGCTGCACCGCGAGTTCGAGCGCCTGGCGGCCGAGGGGGATGGCAGCCCGCCGGTGCCGGCCCTGATGCTGCTCGATCTGAACCGATTCAAGGAGATCAACGACACCCTGGGCCATCACGCGGGTGACCGGCTGCTGCAGCAGGTGGGACCACGCATGTGCGAGGCGCTGGAAGGTGAACGGGCGCTGGTGTGCCGCCTGGGCGGCGACGAGTTCGCGGTGCTGGCCCCGGGCCTCGCCGGCGCCTCCGACGCGGTCGTCCTCGCGCGCCGCGTGCTCGAGGCGCTGCGCCGGCCCTTCGACGCCGGCGGCATGCGCCTCGAGGTGGGCGCCAGCGTGGGCGTGGCGGCCTGGCCGGCCCACGGGCGCGACAGCCACGAGCTGCTGCGCTGCGCCGACGTGGCCATGTACGAGGCAAAGCGCAGCGGCGCCGGCGTGGTGCTCTACGACGCGGCCTTCGACCAGCACACGCCAGAGCGGCTCGCACTCGTGCAGGACCTTGGCGAGGCGATCCGCTCGAACCAGCTGCTGCTGCACTTCCAGCCCAAGGTGAGGCTCGCCGACGGCGCCGTGACGGGTTTCGAGGCGCTGGTGCGCTGGCGGCATCCGCGCCTGGGGCTGCTCGCGCCGGGCGCCTTCGTGCCGCTGGCCGAGGTCGGCGACCTGATGCAGTCCGTGACCCAGTGCGTCGTGGAGCTGGGCATGGCGCGCTGCCGCGAGTGGCGCGATGCCGGCCTGCCTCAGACGCTGGCCATCAACCTCTCTCCGCGCAACCTTCTCGAGCGCGACTTCGTCGAGCGCTTCGAGGCGGCGCTGCGCGACAGCGGCGCCGATCCTTCCCAGGTGGAGCTGGAACTCACCGAGACGGCGCTCATGCAGGATCCCGAGGGCGCGGCCGCGCGCCTGCGTCGCATCGCGGCGCTCGGCGTGCGCGTGTCCATCGACGATTTCGGCACCGGATACTCGTCGCTGGCCCACCTGCGGCGCCTGCCCATCCACGCGCTCAAGATCGACCGCATGTTCGTGAAGGACCTGCTCTCCAGCGCCCAGGACGAGGCCATCGTCCGGGCCACCATCGGACTGGCGCACAACCTCGGGCTGGAAGTGATCGCGGAGGGCGTGGAATCGGCCGCGGTGCGCGACGCACTGCAGGCCATGGGCTGCGACCAGATCCAGGGCTACCTGCTCAGTCCGCCGCTGGCCTGGGACGACGCCGCGGCCTGGCTCGCGCGCCGCCCGGGCTGATCAGCGCAGCTGCGCCAGCAGGTCCAGCAGGGCGATCGGTTCGTCGATGAGATGGTCCGCGCCCCAGCGGGCTGGCGGCAGGCCGTCGCCCAGGTACCCGTAGCCCGCCACCACCGCGCCCATGGCGGCGGCGCGCGCCGCCTGCACATCGCGCAGGTCATCGCCCACGTACAGGCAGTCGGCGGCGGCCACGTCCAGGCGCCGCGCGGCCTCGAGAAGCGGCGCCGGATGGGGCTTCGCGTGCGGCGTGGTGTCACCCGCCACGATGCAGGGCGTGCGCGGCGCGAGCCCGAGCAGCCGCACCAGAGGCAGGGTGAAGCGCTCGATCTTGTTGGTCACGACGCCCCAGCGGCAGCCGGAGGACTCCAGCGCGTCAAGCACCGCCTCAACCCCGGGGTAGAGCACCGTGTCGCGCATCAGGTCGCGCTCGTAGCGATCGAGGAACTCGTCGCGCAGGGCCGCGAAGGCGGGGTCTGCGGGTCCGATGCCGAAACCCGCTCCGATCATGCCGCGCGCGCCGCTCGAGGCGTGGACGCGCAGCGACTCGATGGGCAGGCCGGGCAGGCCGCGGGCCTCGCGCATGCGGTTGAGCGCGCCGCCCAGGTCCGCGGCCGTGTCGGCGAGGGTGCCGTCGAGGTCGAACAGGACGGCGCGGATCATGGCGCGGGCCTGCGTGCCTCGAGGATGTAGTTCACCGAAGCGTCTCGGCCGAGCGAGTAGGTCTTCGTGAACGGGTTGTAGGCCATGCCGGTGATGCCGGTGACCTCGAGGCCGGCCTCGCGGCAGTAGGCGCGCAGTTCGGAGGGGCGGATGAGCTTCGCGTACTCGTGGGTGCCGCGAGGCAGCAGGCGCAGCACGTACTCGGCGCCCACGATGGCGAACAGCCATGCCTTGGGATTGCGGTTGATGGTGGAGAAG
>CAZXJW010000144.1:2696-3916 GCA_964641005.1 uncultured Rhodocyclaceae bacterium | reverse complement strand
GAACAGCCGCGCCCCGGGCGCCGCGCAGGCGGCGCAGGCGCGCACCGTGGCGGCAGGGTCGGGCACGTGCTCGAGCATCTCCATGCACGTGACCACGTCCCAGGCGCCGGGCTCGGCCTGCGCCAGCGACTCAACCGCCGCGAGCCGGTACTCCACGCGCTGGCCGCTCTCGAGCAGGTGCAGCTGCGCCACCTTCAGACCCTTCTCGCCCAGGTCGATGCCCGTGACGGTGGCGCCGCGCACGGCCATGGACTCGGCCAGGATCCCGCCACCGCAGCCCACGTCGAGCACCCGCTTGCCGGACAGGCCCGCGAGGCGGTCGATGTGATCGAGGCGCAGCGGGTTGATGTCGTGCAGCGGCTTGAACTCGCTGTTGGGGTCCCACCAGCGGTGGGCGAGGGCGCTGAATTTCTCCAGCTCGGCGGGATCGACGTTGATCATGGGCGCGGGTTGCCGTGGGGAGCGAGCAGGGCCTGCCAGCGCAGCGCGCCATCGCGCAGCACGGCAGGGTCGAGATCCAGGAGCCGGCCGTCGGCCACCCTCGCGCGTCCGGCCACCCAGACGTGGCTCACGTCATGGCGGCCCGCGGCATACACCAGGTGCGACACCGGGTCGAAGCAGGGAGACAGCTCGGGCGCGTCGAGGTTCACCGCCACGAGGTCGGCCTGCTTGCCGGGTTCGATGGAGCCGATGAGGTGGTCCAGTCCCAGCGCGCGCGCGCCTCCCAGCGTGGCCATCTCCACGGCGCGTGCGGCGGGCAGCACGTCGGCGCGGCCGCTGGCGCCCTTTGCGAGCAGGGCGGCGGTGCGCATCTCCTCCCACAGGTCGAGCCGGTTGTTGCTCGCGGCGCCATCGGTGCCGAGGGCCACGTTGACGCCGGCCTCCAGCAGCGCGGCCACGGGCGCGAAACCGCTGGCGAGCTTGAGGTTCGAGCTCGGGCAGTGGACCACGTGGCATCCCTCCCTGGCGTAGAGGTCGATCTCGCGCCCGTCGAGGTGGACGCTGTGCACCGAGAGCAGGCCCGGCCCGGTGAGCCCGAGGCCACGCAGGCGTTCCACCGGCCTCACGCCGTGCCGAGCCACGTGATCGGCGACCTCGCCGGCGGTCTCCTGCACGTGCACGTGCACCGGCAACTCGAGCTGGCCGGCCAGAGTCGCGATGCGCTCGAAGCTCGCGTCGCTCACGGTGTAGGGGGCGTGCGGGGCCATGCAGAACGAAAG
>CAZXJW010000144.1:0-2686 GCA_964641005.1 uncultured Rhodocyclaceae bacterium | reverse complement strand
GCGGAACGCATCGCGCATGGCGAGGCCCTTGGCGAGGTAGTCCTGCGGGTCGGAGGCATAGGCGGTCGGGAACTCGATCACGATGATTCCCAGCGCCGCGCGGATGCCCGTGGCCAGGGCGGCCTCGGCGGCGGCCTCCGGGAAGAAGTACATGTCGTTCATGCAGGTAACCCCGCCGCGCAGCATCTCCGCGGCGGCCAGCAGCGTGCCGTCGCGCACGAACTCCCGGGAGACGTGGGCCGCCTCGGCGGGCCAGATGTGTTCCTGCAGCCACCGCATCAGAGGCAGGTCGTCGGCGAGGCCGCGCATGAGGGTCATGGCGGCGTGGGTGTGGGCGTTGACCAGTCCCGGCAGCAGCGCGTGGCCGGGCAGGTCGATCCAGCGGGCGCCGGCATGGCGCTGGCGCGCCTGCTCCACGGGCAGCAGTGCCTCGATGCGCGAGCCCGACACCACCACGGCGTGCTCCTCGAGCACGCCGGCGGGGGAGACGGGGATCACCCAGCGGGGAACGAGGACGAGGTCGGGATCGGCCATGGGCTGGAAAAAAATAGAGCCCTGCCGAGGCAGGGCTCCGTTCCGGCTTCGTCGCGCCGCGCTACTTGGCGGGCTTCTGGCCCGCGGCGTCGATCACCACGCGGCGGTTCGGCTCGAGGCACTCGATCAGCGCCTTCTTGCGTTTGCCCTGGCAGTCCACCCGAGTGACCACCAACTCGGATTCGCCCTTGCCCGAAGTGGCGATGCGTGCCGGGTCGATGCCCTTGTTGACGAGGTACTTCTTGACTGCCTCGGCGCGGCGCTCGGAGAGCTTCTGGTTGTAGGCCGCGGTGCCGATGGGGTCGGCGTGGCCCACCACGCTGATCCTGTCGTACTTGGCGCCGTTGAGCATATCCACCACGCCATCGAGCTTCACGATCAGGTCGGAGCGCAGGTCGGCACGGTCGAAGTCGAACAGCCCGTCGCGCTGGACCTGGATGGTGACCGGCAGCGAGGTGGGCTTCTTCGGCGCCTCCTTCTCCTTCTCCGTCTCGTAGGTGGTGACGGGGAACTTGCCGGTGTTGTCGCCCGTGACGGCGGCCGCTGCTGCGGCGGCGGGCGCCGCGGCAGGGGCGACACCGGGCGAACGGTCGAGCAGTTCGTCGGCCATGGCGACCGTGGTGTCGTCGTCCTCCACGTCCTCCTCGGCCTTGGCGACCTCCTCGGGTTCATCCTCCGGCATGGCCCTGTCGTCATCCGGGATGCCGTCGTCGTCCGCGAGCATGGCGACGGTGTCGTCGTCCTCGATGGCATCCTCGGCGGCCACCGGCTCGTCGTACTCGTCCTCGGGCATCGCCTTGTCGTCGTCGGGGATGCCCGCGGCGAGCGCAGCCGCGCCGACGGCCGCGCCGCCGCCGTCGTAAGTCGTGACGGGGAACTGATTGGTGTTGTCGCCCGTGACCGGCGCCGCGGCGGCCGCGGCAGCCGCAGCCGCGGGCGCGACGCCGGGGGAGGGGTCCACGTCGTCCATGGCGGTGCGCTGGCGCAGCGGCGGTTCCGACTGCAGCCTGGGGGCGAGTTCACCCGTGGCGCCCGCGCCCTGGCGTTTGCGCCACATCTCGAACAGTTCGGGATCGCACTCCTCGCTGGCGTAGGCCACGCTCCAGCGCGAGTCGCGCACGCAGTTGCGCCCCAGGCCGTCGCGGACCGCGTTGCCGGCCGGATCACGGACGTAGTAGCCCCTCTCGCCGGGCTTCAGGCCGGAGCCGGGCTCCACGGCCATCAGCGCCTCCTCGCGGGCAGCGGCGGCGGCGGCCGCCTTCTCGGCGGCGGCGGCCTTTGCGGCTGCCGCCTCGGCCTGAGTGGCTGCCTGAGCCTCGGCTGCGGCACCGGTGCAGGAGGCGTTGTCGAAGGCGTGGTCCGGTCCGCCTGCGCTCACGCAGGTGCTGCCGCGGCCATCGCGCGTCGCGTTGCTGAATCCGTCGTTGATCCAGGGTCCCTTGCCCGCCACCTGGGCATGGCTCGCCATCGGAGCGAGCAGGGACACCGCGGCAATCCCGAGAAGGGATTTCTTGATCCGGAAAGTCATGGCGTCACCGTCGAGTCTTATGAGTTTTCAGGTACTTCAGGTCTCCCTCCGCCCATGTCCCCGACGCGGTGCCGACCACTGACATGGAAGGCATCCCCGGGCGGTGGGGCGGCAAGGATATCACGGGGTATCCGGGCTGGCCGCGGTGCTTCCAGCACGCCTCCGGCGGGTCCGGAATGCCGCGGGTCGCGTGCTAAAATCCCGCTCTTTTCGAGGGGCCGTTCGTGGCCTTCCGTGCCATCACGGAAGCCCTGCCGCCGGCCCCGGCCGCCCCGGCCGGCACTGCCCGGCACCCGAGATCCCGCATGGACCAGTTCGCCAAGGAAACCGTTCCCGTCAGCCTCGAAGAGGAGATGCGCCGCTCCTACCTCGATTACGCCATGAGCGTGATCGTGGGGCGCGCCCTCCCGGACGTGCGCGACGGCCTCAAGCCCGTGCATCGCCGCATCCTGTTCGCCATGCACGAGGCGAACATCCAGTGGAACCGTCCGTACGTGAAGTGCGCCCGGGTGGTGGGCGACGTGCTCGGCAAGTACCACCCGCACGGTGACTCGGCCACCTACGAGGCGCTGGTGCGCATGGCGCAGGACTTCTCCATGCGCTACACGCTGATCGACGGCCAGG
>CAZXJW010000143.1:3530-8164 GCA_964641005.1 uncultured Rhodocyclaceae bacterium | reverse complement strand
GGATGCGCAGCACCGTGCCGTTGATGGCGTTGATCTGCGCGATGGCCGCGCCGATCTCCATGCCCGGGTGGAAGAAGACCTTCACCAGGCCCGTGCCCGGGATGCAGCTCGACTCGATGCGCTCGATGCCGGAGACGGTGGTGGAGTAGGCGCGCTCGGAGATGATGACCACGCGCCGTTCCATCTCCTCGGCGGACAGGCCGGGGTAGTTCCAGCCCACGAACACCACCGGGATGTCGATCTTGGGAAAGAAGTCGACGATCATACGCGTGGCCGCGAGCGCGCCCAGCAGCAGGACGAGCAGCGACAGCACGGCCACGGTGTACGGTCGCCGCAGGGCGAGCCGCACCAGCCACATCATTCCAGAACCCCTCCCCTGGCGGCGGTCCGGTCGGGCCGCCCGCGCTGAATGGCCGCTCGCCGTGTGGCGGATCGTTGTTGTATGCAGCCGAAACCGATTCTAGCGGCGGATCGGCGCCGCGTCACGGCTGCGCCCTAATAGCTGCGCGGCATCCCCAGCACGTGCTGGCCGATGTAGGCGAGGATCAGGTTGGTGGACACCGGCGCCACCTGGTAGAGGCGGGTCTCGCGGAACTTGCGCTCCACGTCGTACTCGGCGGCGAAGCCGAAGCCGCCGTGGGTCTGCAGGCAGGCGTTGGCGGCCTCCCAGGAGGCGTCGGCCGCCAGCAGCTTGGCCATGTTCGCCTCGGCGCCGCAGGGCTCGCCGGCGTCGAACAGCGCGGCCGCCCGGAAGCGCATCAGGTCGGCGGCCTGCACGTTCACCCAGGCCCGGGCGATGGGGAACTGCACGCCCTGGTTCTGTCCGATGGGGCGATCGAACACCACGCGCTCGCTGGCGTACTTCGTGGCACGTTCGATGAACCAGTGGCCATCGCCCACGCACTCCGCGGCGATCAGGATGCGCTCGGCGTTCATGCCGTCGAGGATGTAGCGGAAGCCCTGGCCTTCCTCGCCCACCAGGTTCTCCACGGGCACCTCGAGGTTGTCGAGGAACACCTCGTTGGTCTCGTGGTTGGGCATGTTGCGGATCGGCCGCACGGTCATGCCCCGGCCGAGGCTCTCGCGCAGGTCCACCAGGAACACCGAAAGCCCCTCCGAGCGGCGCTTCACCTGGTCCACTGGCGTGGTGCGCGCCAGCAGCAGCATCAGGTCGGAGTGCTGGACACGCGAGGTCCACACCTTCTGGCCATTGACCACGTAGCGGTCGCCCTTGCGAACAGCCATGGTGCGCAGCTTCGTGGTGTCCGACCCGGTGGTGGGCTCGGTGACCGCGAAGGACTGCAACCGCAGCCGTCCGGCGGCCACCTCGGGCAGGTAGCGGGCCTTCTGCGCCGGCGATCCGTGGCGCAGCAGCGTGCCCATCACGTACATCTGCGCATGGCAGGCGCCGGAATTGCCCCCGGAACGGTTCACCTCCTCGAGGATGATGGAGGCCTCCGTGACCCCGAGCCCCGAGCCGCCGTACTCCTCGGGAATGAGCGCCGACAGCCAGCCCGCCTCGGTGAGCGCCTTCACGAAGGCCTCGGGATAGGCACGCGCCTCGTCCTGTTCGCGCCAGTAGGCGCCGTCGAAGCGCTCGCACAGGGCGCGCACGGCGGCGCGCAGCCCGGCGTGTTCGGCGGCCTTGGGATCGGACATGGCTGCTCCTCGAAGCCGGGCCACGGGCCCGGAAAAGCAACGGGCCGGCGCGAGGCCGGCCCGAGCGGGTGGAAGGCGGGCGCGCTACCGGCCGAACAGCTTCTGCAGTTCGCCGGACTGGAACATCTCGCGCATGATGTCCGCGCCGCCCACGAACTCGCCCTTCACGTACAGCTGGGGGATGGTGGGCCAGCTGGAGTACTCCTTGATGCCCTGGCGGATGTCCGGGTCGTCGAGCACGTTGACCGTGGCCACCTCGTCCACGCCGCAGGCCTCGAGGATCTGCACCGCGGCGGCGGAGAAACCGCACATGGGCGCGTCGGGCGTGCCCTTCATGTAGAGAACCACCGGGTTCTCGGTGACCTGCTTCTGGATGATGTCCTTGACGTCCATGGATTGGCTCCGGCTGCGTGCGCGGCAGGCCCGCGCATCCGTAAGTTCGACAGGCGGGAATGTTAGCCCGTTCCCCCGGGGGGCGGCAAACCGGGCGCCGCCGGGTCAGTACAGGGGCAGGCTGCCGGCCTCCAGGTCCGCCCAGGCCGTCACGGGAACCAGCGGCATCGGCGGCGCAACCCCCCGGGGCAGGCAGAGCATGTTCACGTCGCGCCCGGGCATCGGCCAGAAGGCGCGGTTGAAGTTGGACTCACGGCTGCGGCTGGAGCAGTACCACCAGCTTTCGTATCCCAGGCCACGCACGGTCGCGAGCAGCGCGTCGAAGCGCTCGGCGGAGTTGTTCTCCACGAAGATCGGCGGGGCGTGGTTCGCGATCAGCCCCGCGGCCCCCTCCAGCACCTGCGCCTCGAAGCCCTCCGCGTCCACCTTAAGCAGGTCGAGCCGGCCGCGTCCGGCCAGTTCGGCGTCGTCGTCGAGGCGGACCACGGCAACCGTCTCGAGCGCCACGGGACCCGGGTAGCGTCCTTCCGCGCTGTAGCCCGCCGCGAGGGAGAAGGCGCCGTAGTTCCACGGCTGCTCGTAGTCGCCGGCCTCGATGCGCATCGACCCCGCTTCCGCGCCCACGGCACAATGACGCGCGAAAACGTTGGTGCGGTCGTTGAGCGCCAGGTTGGCGCACAGGATCTGGAACACCACGCGCTGCGGCTCGTAGCAGAACAGCGCGCCGCGGCCGCACAGCCGGCTGATGGGCACGGCGTGCATGCCGATGTTCGATCCCACCTCCACGGCCACCCCGTCCTCCGGCAGCAGCGCGCGGAACAGCTCCACCTCGCCCTCGCACCACTCGCCATAGAGGTTGACGTACTCGGAGATGAGATCGCCGCGGATGAGAAGGAACTGGCCCCAGCGGCAGCGCTTCAGGTAGGTGTTCACCGAGGCGCCCCATGCGCGCCACCGGGCCAGCGACCTTCGCAGACCCGCTCCCGCCCGCCGGCATCCGGCAACGTGGCCACGGCCTCGAAGCCCGCCTGGAGCAGCAGCGCCCGCACCGCGCCGCCCTGGTCGAAGCCGTGCTCCACGCACAGCCAGCCTCCGTCGCGCAGGCGCGCCGGCGCACCCGCCACGATGAGCCGCAGGTCGTCGAGGCCGTCGTGCCCCGACACCAGTGCGGCGCGCGGCTCCGCCACGAGCGCGGCCAGGTGCGGATCGCCCTCGGCGATGTAGGGGGGATTGGAGACGATCAGGTCGAAGCTTCGGTCGGCCAGCGCGTCATACCAGCGGGACTGCAGGAACTCGATCCCGCCCGCGCCGAGCGCCGCGGCATTGGCGCGGGCCACGGCCAGAGCCCCCGGGGACGCGTCCACGGCCACCACGTACGCGGCGGGTCGCTCCAGCGCCAGCTCGATGGCGATGCAGCCACTGCCGGTGCCCAGATCGAGCACGCGGGCGGGCTCGCCGGCATGGATGCGTTCGAGGCAGGCCTCCACCAGCGCCTCGGTGTCGGGCCGCGGCACGAGCACCTCGGCGCTCACGCGATAGCGACGGTCGCGGAAGGGCTGCTCGCCCAGCACGTGCGCGAGCGGCACGCCGCCGCTCAGGCGGTCGAGGGCCGCCTCGTAGCGCCGCAGGTCCCAGCGCGCCGCCGGATCGCGCTCGGAAGTCACCCGCGCCGCCGGGGTCAGTCCGAGGGAATGCTCGAAGGCGGCGAACACCGCGCGCAGGGCTGCATCCGGATCGAGCCCTGGCACCGCCACCGCGAGCGCGCGAGCGTCCGTGCGCAGGCGCGCACCCAGCGCCATCGGCGCACCGGCGCCGGCGTGCGCCACCGGGCTCGCCGATGCCGCCATGCCCCTCAGACCTCCTCGGCCAGCGCCGCGAGCTGCTCGGCCTGGTGCTCGGATATCAGCGCGCCCGTGAGCTCCTCGATCTCGCCGTCCATGATGGCGTCGATCTTGTAGAGCGTGAGGTTGATGCGGTGGTCGGTGACGCGGCCCTGGGGGAAGTTGTAGGTCCGGACGCGCTCGGAGCGGTCGCCGCTGCCCACCAGCGACTTGCGCGCCGCGGCGGTCTTCGCCGCCTGGTCGCGCATCTGCCGGTCCTTGATGCGCGCCGCCAGCACCGACAGGGCCTGGGCGCGGTTCTTGTGCTGTGAGCGGTCGTCCTGGCACTCCACCACGATGCCCGTGGGCAGGTGGGTGACACGCACCGCCGAGTCGGTCTTGTTGACGTGCTGGCCGCCGGCGCCCGAGGCGCGGAAGGTGTCGATGCGGATCTCGGCGGGGTTGATGACCACCTCGTCCACCTCGTCGGCCTCCGGCAGCACGGCCACCGTGCAGGCCGAGGTGTGGATGCGCCCCTGGGATTCGGTGACCGGCACGCGCTGCACGCGATGGGCGCCGGACTCGAACTTGAGCTTCGAGTACGCGCCCTGGCCGACGATCTTGCAGATGATCTCCTTGTAGCCGCCCAGCTCGGAAGCACTCTGGGAGATCACCTCCACGCGCCAGCCCTGCCGCTCGGCGAAGCGCGAGTACATGCGGAACAGGTCGCCGGCGAACAGCGCCGACTCGTCGCCACCGGTG
>CAZXJW010000143.1:0-3520 GCA_964641005.1 uncultured Rhodocyclaceae bacterium | reverse complement strand
CTCGAGGAAGGTGTTGCGCTCGTCGTTGGGATCGCGCGGCAGGAGCTTCACCTGAAGCTCGTCCTCGAGCCGCGCGATGCGCTCCCGCGCGGCCCGGATCTCGCCCTCGGCGAACTCCTTCATCTCCGGCTCGCCGGCCATCTGCTGGGCGGTCTCGAGGTCGTGCTGGCCCTGGCGGCGCGCCTGGTAGAGCTCCACCACCGGCTCGAGCTCCGCGTGCTCGCGGGTGAGCCGGCGGTAGCTGTCCATGTCGGCCGTGGCCTTCTCGTTGGCCAGCAGGCGATTGATCTCCTCGAGCCGCGCAGAAAGCTGCGCGAGCTTCGCCTCGATGCTGGGCTTCATTCCTCGCGCGGGACCGCGTAGAGGCGGGAGACCAGGCCCTGGAGTCGGCCGCGCTCGCCCGAATCGGCACCGTGCAGGGCCTGGGTGGGGGCGTGCATCAGCTTGTTGGTGAGGCCGTGGGAGAGCGACTCGAGCACGGCCTTCGGATCCTCGCCGCGGGCCAGCGCCTTCATGGCGCGCTCCATCTCGTGGCGGCGCATGCGCTCGGCCTGGTCGCGCAGCGCGCGGATCGTGGGCACCACCTCGCGGCCCTCGAGCCACTGCATGAACTCGGTGACCCCGCCGGTGATGATGGCCTCGGCTTCGTTGACGGCGGCGGAGCGGCTCTCGAGGCCCTGTCGCACGATGCGGCCGAGGTCGTCCACCGTGTAGAGGAACACGTCGCCCAGGCCGGCCACCTCGGGCTCCACGTCGCGGGGCACGGCGAGGTCCACCACCACCATGGGTCGATGGCGGCGGGCCTTGAGCGCCCGTTCCATCATCCCCTTGCCGATGATGGGCAGGGGCGAGGCCGTACAGGAGACCACGATGTCGTGGCGCCCGAGCAGCGCCGGCACCTCGGTGAGCGAGACCGACTCCGCACCGAAGCGCGCGGCCAGCTCGGCGGCACGCTCGGTGGTGCGGTTGGCGAAGGCCACGTGGCTCGGGCCGCGCGCGCAGAAATGCTTGGCGCACAGCTCGATCATCTCGCCGGCGCCGATGAACAGGATCGACTGGCCGTCGATGGAGGGGAAGATCTGCTCGGACACCCGCACGGCCGCCGCGGCGAGCGAGACCGAGCTCGCGCCGATGTCGGTGCGGGTACGCACCTCCTTGGCCACGGAGAAGGTGCGCTGGAAGAGCTTGTGCAGCACCGTGCCCAGCGTGCCGGCGTGCTCGGCGGTCTTCACGGCCTGCTTCATCTGGCCGAGGATCTGCGCCTCGCCCAGCACCATGGAATCCAGCCCGCTCGCCACCCGGAACACGTGGCCCACGGCCCGCTCGCGGGGCAGCTGGTAGAGGTAGGGCTCGAGGCGCGGTGCCGACAGGTCGTGGTACTTGGCCAGCCAGTCCACAACCTGGCGCGGTTCGGTGGTGGCGCAGTAGAGCTCGGTGCGGTTGCAGGTGGAGATGATGGCCGCCTCGTTGACGGCCTCCTGCTCGCGCAGGCTGTGCAGCGCGGGCTCGAGGTGCTCGGCAGGGAACGCCACCTGCTCGCGGATGGCGAGCGGGGCGGTCTGGTGGTTGACGCCGAAGGCGATCAGTTCCATGCAGGCGGCCGGGCGGGGCGTACAGGTGGGAAGTGCCTGAATTATAGGCCTGCCGGGGGGCGGCATTTGATCCTGCGCAAACTGCCGGGCCCGGATGCGGAAAAGCCCGCCGAGGCGGGCTTTTCCGGGAGTGTGGTGGCCAAGGGCGGAATCGAACCACCGACACGCGGATTTTCAATCCGCTGCTCTACCAACTGAGCTACTTGGCCAGGGCCTTGCCGGGGGCTACCCCCCGAAAAGGAGCGCGGAATTTACCGGCCGACCCGCCCCCCGTCAACAAAAAGGCCCCCCGCCGCGAGGCGGGAGGCCCGGGTGGCGCCGCCGGCAGGCGGGCGCTCAGTGCGCCACCGCGCCCTCCGCGTGGATGCCGGTGTTCTGGCGCACGTACAGCTCCTCCCACATCTCGTCGGCCTTGCGGTCGCGGTACAGCAGCGAGCCGATGATCACGCACAGGAAGCCCAGCGGGATGGAGATCAGGCCGGGGTTGCGCAGGTCGATGAGCGGCTTCTCCAGCCCCACCAGCGAGGTCTCCTGGCCCTCGAACTTCTTGAGGTTGGCCTGGGCCTTCTCCACGTCGCCGTTGAGCTTCTTCACCGCCGCCTCGAGCTTGGCCTTCGGCTCGCCCTCGGCCGCGGCGGCCAGGTCCGCGTTGAGCTTCTCGAGCTTGGCGGGCGCGGCCTCGACAACCTTCTGGGCCTTCTCGCGCTCGAGCTTGGGGTAGGTCATGTTCGGCGAGACCATCACGAGCGCTATCGCCGAGAACGCCCCCACCAGCATGCCGAGCACGATGCCGCCCGTGTTGCACTTGCGCCAGTAGAGCGTGAGCAGCACGCAGGGCAGGTTGCTGGAGGCCGCCACGGCGAAGGCCAGCGCGACGAGGTGCGCCACGTTCTGGCCCTTGGCCAGGATGCCGATGGTGATCGCCAGCGCCCCGACGATGATGGAGGAGATGCGCGCGGCGCGGACCTCCTCCTCCTGCGTGGCATGCTCGCCCTTGATGACCCCCACCCAGATGTCGTGCGACATGGCCGAGGCCGAGGCCAGCACCAGGCCCGCCACCACCGCCACGATGGTGGCAAAGGCCACCGCCGCCACGAAGGCGAGGAACAGGTTGCCCAGCATGGAGTCCTGCCCGCCGCCGATGAACTGCGCCAGCAGCGGCGCCGCCATGTTGCCGCCCTTGTCGATGGAGGCGATCTTGGCCGCGCCCACGTTGATGGCCGCGCCCGTGCCGATGATCAGCGTGAGCACATAGAAGCCGCCGATGATGGCCATGGCCCAGATCACCGACAGGCGCGCCTGCTTGGCGTCGGGCACCGTGAAGAAGCGCATCAGGATGTGCGGCAGCCCCGCCGTGCCCAGCACCAGCGCCATGCCCAGGGAGATCTGGTCGATGGGGTTCTTCAGGTACAGGCCGGGCTCGAGGAAGCGCTGGCCGAGCTGCTCGGGCGTCATGTTGTTGGCCGCGTCGCCCAGCAGGGTGGTGACCTGCGCGATCACCTTGGGGTCCTCGATCACGTGCTGCAGGTAGCCCGGCAGCGAGAAGCCGTACGGCGCCCAGGTGAACACCACGATCAGGATCGAGGCGGCCACCAGCAGCACCGCCTTGATGATCTGCACCCAGGTGGTGGCCACCATGCCGCCGAACACCACGTAGGCGAGCATCAGCACGCCCACCACGATCACGGACACCTCGTACTCGATGCCCACGAGGGTCTTCACCAGCACGCCGCCACCCACCATCTGGGCGGTGAGGTAGAAGGTGGACACGGTGATGGTGGAGATGGCGGCCATGGTCTTGGCCGTCTTGGTGTTGTTGCGGAAGGCGAGGATGTCGCCGAGGGTGTACTTGCCGATGTTGCGGCACGGCTCGGCGATCACCAGCAGCACGGTGATGTAGGCCACCAGCCAGCCCACCGAGTACATGA
>CAZXJW010000142.1:0-8165 GCA_964641005.1 uncultured Rhodocyclaceae bacterium | reverse complement strand
GGCGTGACGGCCGTGCCGCCGGCGGCGCCAGCCTGGGCGACGGTGGTGGCGGCGTGCCGGCCGGTGGCGTCGAGCGTGAGCGCGTCCGCGCCCGTGACGGCACCACCGTTCTCCACGTCCGCGCGGGTGCGGTTGGTGGCCACGTTGATGGCCACCGAGGCACCGATGCCGAGCGAGCCTCCGGAGGCCGGCCCGGAGGGGGTGGCGCTCGCCGTGCTGGCGGTGGTGTTGGTGGCTTCGAGGACCACGTCACCGCCTGGCACCGTGAGTTCGAGGTCGCCGTCGCCGGTGACCAGCGCACTGGTCCGGCTGGTGCCCACGTTCACCGCCAGCGAGCCCGCCACGCCCACGTTCGCGCCGCCCGCCCCGGAACTGGCCGTGGCGGAGAAGGTGTTGGCCGCGAGGCCGTCCAGGCCGGTGTTCGTCAGCGCACGGGCCGAGACCCCGGCCGCGTCCACCGCGCCGTCGAGATGCGCCTCGTTGGTGCTGTCGGCGAGGTTCACGGCCACGCCCGCGCCCACGCCCACGCCGCCACCGGCGCTCGAGCCATCGGCCACGGCGGTGGAGCGGGTGGCGGCGCGGCTGGCGAGATCCAGCGCGCCGCTGGACACCAGCGTGCCCGCGGAGCCGTGCACGGCCTGGGTGGTGCTCTGCACGTCGTTGACCGACACCGCCGCGGCCACGGTGATGCCGCCGTCGGTGGTCTTCGCGTTGTCCTTGTAGGTGTCGAGCGTCTGGGCCGCGCGGCTGGAGCCGATCTCGCCCTGGGCCGCGCCATCGGCTGCGGCCACCGCCTCGCTCTCGGCACGCACCTTCGAATCGGCGGTGATGCCCAGCGACGTGGAACCCGCCACGCCGGCCGAGTCCTCGAATGCCGCGCGGGTGGTGGCGCGCACCTTGGCGACGGCCACCGAGGCGCCCGCGGCGGTGCCGCCGGTGCTGCCGCCAACGGCCGAGGCGTCCGCGCGTGCCTCCACGTCCACCGTGTTGGTGGCGCCCAGGCTCACGCCGCCCGCCGAGGTGATGGTCGTGGTGCCGCCGACCACGGTGCGCGCGGTGCTGCCGGCGTCCACTGTGCCGACGGCGGCATCGCCGGCGAGGTTGCCCGACAGCGGGGAATCCGAGATGGCTCGCGCCGTGACGGACGAGGTGGCGGAGAGGTTGACGTGGCCTGCGCCCGCGGTCGTGAGCGCGGAGGCGCCGTTCACCACCACTTCGGCGGTGGAGCCGGTGATGATCACGCCCAGCGGGATGGCGGAGACCGTGGCGAGGTCTATGGTGGACGACGCGATCAGGTCGAGGTTGCCGCCGCGCGCGGTGAGGGTGGCGCCGCCAGCGTTCACGCGCGCCGAGGCGCCCGTGGTGGAGACGCCGAAGACGCCCGTGTCCGTGAGGGTGGAGGACGCCGAGATGCGGATGCTGCCGGCGTCGAGCGTGGCCCCGGACAGGGTGATCTCGGTGTCGCCGCCGCCGGTGCGGGTGGCCTCGAGGACGATGTCGCCAGAGGTGCGGACGCCGTCGGCGCGGGCGAACAGCTGCGCGCCGCTGCCCACGCGGATGCGCGGTGCGTTGAGCCGGATGTCGCCGGAGTCGCCGGCCGAGGCGGCGTCGCGGTGGTTCTCCAGCGTGTCCGCCAGCCCGCCGATGTTGCGCGAGGACAGGATCACGCCATTGGCCACGTCGAGGAAGGCGAGTGCTTCGAAGACGATGTCGGCGCCGTTGGAGAACACGTTCGTGTTGAGGGTGAGCGTCTCGTCGGGGTCGAAGTAGATCGTCCCGCTGCGTCCGGCCACGGCGTCGGCGCGCAGGCTGCCTCCGTCGATGCGCACGTTGCGCCGTCCCGAGAACTCGGCGAAGCCGCCGTCGCCCGAGACCTGGCCGCCGCGCGCATCGAGCAGCGCGCTGCCGGAGAGGATGGCATCGGTGCCCGCGATGGCCGTGACGCGGCCGCCGGCGGAGTTCTCGCCCGAGCCGCGCGCCGAGAGCAGCGCAGCGCCGCCGATGTCGATGCCGCCGCCGGCGCGCACCTTCACCTCGCCTCCGGACAGGCCGTTGGCGCCCTCGGAGGCGAGGGTGCCGGTCACGGAGACGTCGCCCGAGGCGAGGATCTCCACCACGCCATTGGTCACGCGGATGGTGTCGGCATTGCGAAGCCCCGCCACGTTCACCACATCACCGAAGTCCACCCGGGCGTGTTCGTACACGGCGCCGGAGAGCACGGACCCGGACACGTCCACCGTGCCGCCGGACATGCGCACATCGGTGCGGGCGTTGATGCGGCCCTGCACCGAGATCAGGCCGGCCGGGTCCACCGGCACGCGGCCTTCCAGCACCTGGGCCACGGCTCCGGCGTTCACCTGGCCGGGCGCGTCGAAGAAGCCCTCGGTGAAGCCGCGCGTCGGCGTGATGAGCGTGAGCGCGCCGGCGTTGATCACGCCCTCGCGCCCCACCACGATGCCGTGCGGGTTGAGGAAGAACACGTTGCCGCCGATGCTGCCGCCCTGTACCGAGTTGAGCACCCCGTCGATGCGGGTGGTGTCGCCGTGCACCAGGTTGATGAGGTTGGAGGCGGCGGTGGGCACGTGCAGGTTGACCGTGTTGCCGGCCCACACGTCGAAGCGGTGGAAGGAGTTGAAGGCGTTGGGGCCCGCAATGGTGCCCGTGTGCACGTCGGTGACCCGGTCGCGGATCGACAGCGTGGTGGCCGTGTTGCCGTCGGTGACGATCTGCTGCCCCTGGGCGGCGGGCGCCAGCGCGAAGGCAGCGGAGATGGCGGCGGCACAACGGTTCAGCGACAGCGGGATGCGGGTCATGGCGTGTGGTCCCCAGAGCGCCCTTCGGGCGCGACAGCATGTGTTGTTCGCATGGGAGCGGCCTGCAGCGGCGGGTGGCTCCCCGGCGGCCCCAGCAGGGGCCGGTGATGCAGGACGGAAGCGCGGACCGGCCCCGGGATCGTGACGAGTCGGGGGCGACGGCATGGCGGTCTCCGGAACGCCGGGCAGCAAGCGCGCCTCTGGGGGCGTTTTCCGGCGGCGATCCTCGGACCCCGGCGCCTCCCTCTGGAAGCGGCCGTCCGTCCGGGCGCAGGGGGACTATAGGAGCAGTGTCGGTGACTGGCAACGGGAAGTTTCCAGCACTCGTCCGGCGCCGGTGCAAAAACCGTAACGGTCTGTCGAAAAAGAACTTTTGGTTTTGGGGGCGACAGACGGTCGCCGCCACCACCTGTGAGGTTTTGCGGGCGTTTTCCGACGCCCGCGCCGGGCTCAGAAGACCATCGACTGCACGTAGACGTGCAGGACCCAGTCGCGCGGGTTGGCGCCGCGCTCGGCGAGGGGCAATCCCAGCATCACCCGGCCGGAGAGCAGGCGTGAAATGTTCCAGATGGCGCCTGCTCCGGTGGAGAGCAGCATGTCCTCACGGCCGAACTTCTCGCCTGCCGGCTTCAGGGGCACGGCGGCACCCTGGTCGAGGAAGACGACCCCCTTGAGGCGGTCGCCGGCCGGCCCCCCTGCCGGCCCGGGCTGCGTGGAGAGCAGCGGGAACTGCAGCTCGGCGCTGGCAAACCAGCCACGCGAGCCGATGAGCACGCCCTCCGGGTAGCCGCGCACGGTGGCTGTGCCGCCCACGAAGAACTGTTCGAACACCGGCAGGCGCGGGTCGTTGGCGAGCTGGAAGCTGCCACGCAACTGCAGCGTCAGCCCGTTGCCCCAGGTGTTGGCCCACAGGCCGTCGCCGTTGAACTTGACGAAGTCCCGGTCGCCGCCCCAGCTGGTCGTGCCGATGCCCACGGCGCCTCGCAGGAACCAGAAGGTGCTCGCCGACAGGCTCTGGCCATCGAAGCCCATGATCAGGTTGCGGGTGTCGGCGCGAGTGGTGGGTACGTCGCCGAAGCGGGTGATCGAGTCCTTGTTCGCATAGCCCACGAAGAAGTTGGCCCGCCGCGTCTGCTCGGCCACCAGCGGCTGGGTGAGCTGCGCCGAGGCGCTCGAGGAGGTGCCGGTGATGTCGAGGGCGGCAAAGGGGCCGCGGCGAACGTCGATGGCGCTGGAGTCGTACTGCACGCCCAGTCGCGTGCCCCAGGTGGTCACGGGCAGGCTGTAGCCGATGCTGCCGGCGGTGGTGCCGTCCGCGGCGGTGGCCGAGACGGTGAGCGGATCGCTCCAGCCGAACACGCTGCGCACGTTGAAGATGGCGCCGAGGCGGTTGCGGCCCACCTCGTCGCGGCCGGCGTTGTCGCCGAACAGCGTGAGCCCGACGCGGCGCGGTTCCTGCACCACGATCTCCGCGTCCACCAGTCCGAAACCCTTGCCCGGCTTGAGGTTCGCGGCGGTGCGCGTCTCGTTGGTGGCGTTGAAGAAGGCGAGCTCGCGCCCGAGCGCGTCGGTGTCGAGCACTGCGCCGGGCTTCCGGCGCACGCGCTCGAGCACGTATCCCTCGCGCAGCCATGTGGCGCCGGTCACGCGCACTTCCCCGAGCCGGCCTTCCACGAGGCGGATCTCCACCACCCCGTCCTTCACCTGCTGCGGTGGCAGGAAGGCCTGGCAGGTGACGCAGCCGCGCTCGCGGTACAGCGCATTGAGGGCCGCCACGGCCTCGTAGAGCTCGGCGAGGCCCACCTCGCGGCCCTCGTAGCGCGTCGTGATGGCCTCCACCTCGGCGGTGGCGAGCTTCTCCGAGGGGTTGGTGACGATGCGGTTCACCTGCAGGCGCACGTCGGCGCCGGGCGCCTCGGGGTCGCGAGGTGGGGGCGTCTGGTCGTCGATGAGCGGCTCCTCGCCGCGCCGCGGGCCCTCCAGGCGGCGTTGCTGGTCGTAGAAGTCGAGGGTGCGCTGCTGCTGCTCGCGGATCGCGCCGGGCAGCTCCGCGCCGGCCTGGGAGAAGGCGGTTGCCGGGGCGAGCAGCAGGGCGCCGAGCATGCCGGCGCGCAGCACGCGGCGGAGCGGGGGCGGGAAGGACGCGGACACGGATGGAGGCGGATCGACGGTGCGGGGCGCGTAGCGTGGAGGCTGCGCGGGCGGAACGCAACCGGGATACCGGCCTGCCGGCCCGCGACCGTCCTGCCGGACCGTGTGGTTTGCCGGCACGCGTCCCGGGTGGCACTGTAGCGGCGCGCCGATCACATCCGGGCCGCCGGCCCGATGATGCGGTGCGCCTGCCGGAGGATGCCGTGAAGCTCGAATTGCTGCTGGGAGTCGGCGCGATCCTCGCGCTGGGCGCCGCGCCGGCGCGCTGCGCCGACTGGGACCACGACGCGAACATCGACTCGGCCGTGGGTGCAGTGGTGGCGGGCTACCGCCGGGGCGGTGCCGGCGAGATGGAGCGGCTGGTGGGCGAGTGCTACGGGGGCGTGGACGGGGCCGGCGAGGCCGACGACCAGGTTCGTCGGCTGGAATCGTGCGCCGGGATGGATTTCGCGGCCTTCCTCATCGACCGGCGCGATGCCGAGGCGCTGGGGCGCGAGCGGAGCGCCTACTTCGCCGCCGAGAAGATCATGGCGCGCATGGAGCGCGTGGGGGAGTGGTTCCACAACCCCGGCGTGGAGACCCAGATCATCCGCGCCTGGTCACGATCCGCGGCACAGGCCCTGGAGCGCGCCGGGCTCTTCTGAGCGCCCGCCGGGCTACACGCAGGGCGCGTCGCCCGCTTCCACCACCTCCACGACACGGGCGGCCGCGCGGGCCTTGCGCGCCAGCGCGTCGCAGCGCAGGCACCAGCGTCCCTCGATGGCCGAGTCCACGCCGTAGAACAGCGGCGGGATCTGGGTGGCCGACACCGGCTCGCCGCACAGCGAGAGCCCGGGCGCGCCGGCCTCGGAATAGTGGAACTCGAAGCCCTGTGGCAGGCTTCTCTGGGCAACGAGCAGTTCGGGAGTCATGCGGGCGGTCTTCCGGGTGCGATGGACGGGCGGGGCGCGATGCGCCGCACAGACGCATGGAGCGTGCCGGCGGCGGAAGGTTCGCGCCGCCACCGCGCTCCTACAGGCGCGGGCCCGCGCCGCGTCCCGATCCGTGCTCGTGCCGGTCCTGGCAGCGCACGCAGCGCGAGGCGGCCGGCTGCACATCCAGTCGCGCCAGGCCGATGTCCTCGCCGCAATCGGCACATTGCCCGTAGCTGCCCTCGTTCATCCGGCCGAGCGCGTGCTGGATGCCGCGCAGTTCAGCCACCTGTCGGTCCATGCGGGCGGCGTCCAGGTCGGCGATCAGGTCGGCCACCGACTCGTCGCCGGCGTCGTGGACCTTGCCCGCCAGGTCGACCAGGTGCTGATCGCCGGACGCGGCCAGTTCGGCGCGCAACTCCGCCATCAGCACGGCGCGGCGGGCGCGAAGCGCGGTGGCGAGACGCTGCTGCCGGTCGGGGGCGAGGGTGCTCATGATCGATGCGGTCTCCACAGGTTGGATGCGGGCGGCGCCGGGGCGCCGGCCATCCACACTGTAGGCGTGCGGCCCTGGCGCGGGAATGATCCAGGTCAAGCGGCGCGGCTCGCCGCGCCGCTTTATCGTCGCCTCGTCCACCCGGAGACCCGCCATGCATCCCGATGCCCACGACCCCCAGCTCTCGCCGCGCTACATGGAGCTCGCCACCTTCATGCGCACGCCCTGGCGCACCGATCCCGCCGGGCTGCAGGTGGCCATGGCCGGGGTCCCGTACGACGGCGGGGTCACCTGCCGTCCTGGCGCCCGGCACGGCCCGCGCGAGATCCGCAACCTGTCCAGCATGGTGCGCGGCATCCACCACGTGCACCGTTTCAATCCCTTCGACCGGCTCGCGGTGGCCGACGTGGGCGACGTGCGCTTCTCGCGCATCTACGACCGCGATGCCGTGCTGTCGGACATCGAGGCCTTCTATGCCCGCATCCACGCCGCCGGGGCCCGGCCGCTCACGGCCGGGGGCGACCACTCCATTACTTTCCCCATCTTCCGAGCCATCGCCCGGCACAGGCCCGTGGGCATGGTGCACATCGACGCCCACACCGACACCTGGGGCGAGTGGGGCGGCAGCCGATTCCACCACGGGTCGCCGTTCCGCTATGCGGTGGAGGAGGGGCTGCTCGATCCGCGCCGCACGGTGCAGATCGGCATCCGCGGCGGCCAGATGATCGACGATGGCTGGCGCTTCTCCCGCGACTCGGGCATGCGGGTGATCTTCATCGAGGAGTTCACCGCCCTGGGGGTGCCTGCCGTGATCGCCGAGGCGCGGCGGGTGGTGGGCGATGGCCCGGTCTACGTGAGCTTCGACGTGGACGGCCTCGACCCGGTCTACGCGCCCGGCACCGGCACGCCGGAGATCGGCGGCATCACCACGCGCGAGGCCCAGCAGCTGCTCCAGGGCCTGATGGGCATCGACGTGGTGGGCGCCGACGTGGTGGAGGTGTCGCCGCCCTTCGATCCCACGGGCAACACGGCGCTCGTGGCGGCGACGCTGATGTTCGAACTGCTGTGCCTGATGGCGGGTGCGCCTTCGCTGCGCTGAAGCCGGGCGGGATCAGTTGTCCGGGTAGCTGTAGGCGCGGGTGGAACTGCGCGACTGCCACTCCATCTGGCGGCGCTGGCGCTGGATCAGGGCGCGCCCCTCCGCCGGCGTGACCGAGCCCTCGTCCACCGAGCGTTGCACCGACTGCACGAAGGTCTCGTAGTCGGCGAGATCGCTGCCCTGCAGTGCGGCGCGGCTGTCGGACACTGCCGGCAGGGTGGCGATGCCCGTGAGGCCGTTGCGCAGCCCCGCGTCGCCGGGCGGCTTCATCTCGGCGCCCACGGGGATGGCGGGCGGACTGGCACAGCCGGCGGCGAGCAGCACGACGGCCAAGGCGGATGCGATGCGCATGTTCGATGCCTCCCTGTGCGGTTGGCGGTCCCGCGTGCATTGCGCGCAAACGGCCTGTCGCGACCATATTCCCGCGGCCCGGCAGACCGCGACACATTTGTGTGACAGGAAGATGAAAGCAAAGCATGATTCCTTCGGCTCACGAAATCCGGGATCGTCCGGCGCCGGGACGGGGGAGGGCAGGGATGGAATCGAGCAAGGTGCGGGTGTCGCGGCCCGCCGCGGCAGTGGCCCTGGCCACGGTGGTTCCGGCTGCCCTCGCGGCAGCACTCCTGGCGGGCTGCGCGGCCCCGGGGCCGTCGCGCTCCGCGGCCAGCGCGCGGCAGCAGTGTGATGCGCTGCAC
>CAZXJW010000141.1:7227-8177 GCA_964641005.1 uncultured Rhodocyclaceae bacterium | reverse complement strand
GCCCCCGGACGCGGACATGGCGGCGCTGGTGGCGCGGCTGCGCGCGCCCTTCGAGGCGCGGCTGTCCGAGCCGCTCGCCGTCACCGAGGGGCTGCTGTACCGCCGCGGCAACTTCAACGGCAGCTTCGACCAGCTCATCCTGGATGCGCTCATGGAGCAGACCGGCGCGCCCATCGCCTTCTCGCCGGGTTTCCGCTGGGGCACCACGCTGCTGCCCGGCGAGACCATCACCCGCGAGGCGCTCATGAATCAGACGGCCATCACCTATCCGCAGGTGACCGTGAGCGAGTTCAGCGGCGCGCAGATCAAGGCGGTGCTGGAGGACGTGTGCGACAACCTGTTCAATCCCGACCCCTACCAGCAGCAGGGCGGGGACATGGTGCGGGTGGGCGGGATGACGTGGACCTGCGAGCCGGGCGCGGTCATGGGGCGGCGCATCTCCGACCTGCGCCTGGACGGCGAGCCGCTACAGGCGGACCGGCGCTACCGCGTGGCCGGCTGGGCGAGCGTGGCGGAGGACGTGCAGGGCGAGCCCGTGTGGGACCTGCTGGAGCGATGGCTGCGCACGCGGCAGGTGGTGCCGGCGCGCGCCCCGAACCAGCCGCGGCTGGTGGGGGTCGAGGGCAACCCCGGCATCGGCTGAGCCCCGCGCGGGGCCGTCGGAGACCTTCCCGGGCCTCGTTCGAAGCCCGGCATTCGCGCAGTGCCGGTCGCCGGTTCAGATCGGCAGCAGGGCCACCCAGTCGGTCGCCTCGCCGTAGCTGTCGCAGAGCAGCTGCAGGTCGATGACGTTGGTGGAGATCCAGGTGTCCACGGCCACCTCGTCCACGACCTCGAGGGCCTCGGCGAGCTTGAGGACGCGGCCGTAGAAGCCCTCGCGGCGCAGCAGCGCGGCGCGGACCTCGTCGGCAACCTTCACCTGGGAGAGCGCGTACTCCATCGGCACGCCG
>CAZXJW010000141.1:0-7217 GCA_964641005.1 uncultured Rhodocyclaceae bacterium | reverse complement strand
TGGTATCCCATCACCGTGATGGCCTGGCGGAAGCTGGTGATCTCCTTCGTGAAGCCGCCCGCCGCCGCGTTCACGAAGCGCAGCAGCTTGTAGGAGAGCACCGGGTCACGGCGGAACTCCTCCTCCACCGTGGCGATCTCGGCGTTGTTGCGCAGCAGGCTGAGCAACCGCACCACGGAGGTGCGCATGGGCGCGGGCGAGTGAACCCGGGTCGGTCGGTGCAGGACCTGGTGGGGTTCGTTCTGGATTGCGGTCATCATCGGGATCTCCTGGCCGAACGAGCGGCACGATCCAATAACGACCTGGACAAACAGCCCTTTAGGACCTTTGGACGTCGAAGGGCGACACCCCGCCCCGGCACCCACCACGGGCCGGGACGAGGTGCCGGGAAACGTCAACTGCTGGCGTTCGGCGGCGCCGGGCCGCGCCTCAGCCCGCCGCCAGCGCAATCGCCAGCGGCGTGGTGATCGCCGACACGGCGGTGGACAGCACCATGCTCGACGCCACCGGCCCCTGCAGCACGTTGAACTGGTGCGCCATGATGGTGACATTCACGCCCACGGCCAGCGAGCCCAGCAGCACCACCGCCTGGCGCTCCACCGGCGGCAGCCCGAGCAGCAGCGCCGCCCCCAGCACCACCAGCGGCTGCACCACGAGCTTCAGCGTGGTGATGCCCACGCCCACCTGCCAGCCCGTCCGCCAGCCGTGCTGGGCGAGGCCCATCCCGACCACGATGAGGGCGAGGGGCACCGCGGCTTCCGCCGTGAGCCGAAGCGGTTCGTCCACGATGGACGGCACCGGGATGCCCAGCGTGCCCACGGCCGCCCCGGCCAGCACCCCGACGATCACCGGCGTGGTGAGAACCTTGCGCGCGGTCTGGGCGAAGCCGCGCGCCGACAGCTCGCCGTGCCGCGCCCACTCCACCGACACCGTTGCCACGGTCCACAGCGTGATGGAGTTGAACACGATCACCAGCGCCACGTAGGGCAGCGCCTGCTCGCCCAGCGCCACCTTGGCGAGCGGGATGCCCAGCAGCACGTTGTTGGAGAACACGCCGCCGAGCGCGAACACCGACTGCTGCACCCCATCGAGACGGAACAGCGCCGCGCCCGCCAGCCGGCCGATGGCGAAGGTGACCAGGCAGCCGCCAAAGAAGGCCGCCAGCAACCGCCACTGGAACGGCGGCAGCCGGGAGGGGTCGCTCATGAGCCGGAACAGCAGCGCCGGCACGGCGATGGAGAACACGAACACCGCCAGCGCATCGCTCACGGACTTCGGCCAGCGGCCGGAGGCGGCCAGCAGGTAGCCCACGAGGACGAGGATGAAGTGCGGCGCCGAGAGGGAGAGCTGCTGCAGGAACTGGGACATGGACGGGTCGCCGCCCCTTCCCCATGGAAAGGGCCGCGGCCCGCATTGTCGCACTGCCGGCCCGCGGGCCGGCGAGGCTCAGGGACAGTTTCCGGTGAACGTCCCCACGGTGGTCTTGCCGTCGTTGACCGTCTCCTGCCAGGTGCCGCTCCAGGACTTGCCGGCGAACACCCCCGTGCCACCGGCCATCTTCCAGGTGCCCCTGTCGGCGCCGGGCTCCATGCCGCCGTAGTCGCTCCAGCTGTGGCCGTCCTTGTTCTTGCGGGCGCATGCGTACGACATGCGGGTCTTTCCGTCCGGCAGGGTGAGCACCCAGCCGCTGCACTGCCCGGCGCCGGTCATGGGGGAGTTGTCGCTCGCGGTTCCGCCACGGGCCGAGAAGACCGTGAGGGTATGGCCATTGCCCAGGTCGAGGGTCTCGGCGCTGGTGGAGACGTTCATCCAGCGCCCGGTGCAGTTCTGGGCCTGGGCCGGCGCCGCCGCGGCGAGCGCGATTGCACACATGGGAAGCAGTGCGATGCGAATGCTGGCGTTCATGGAATCCTCCTGAGACTCGACGGGGCCCCCGTGGACACGCACGCGGCAGCACCACGGGCCCCGTGGAGGCGCGCCGCGCACCGCCCGGCCCCGCGCAAGGCGACAGCCGGCACGTGCGCAAGCTACGCCCCCCCTCCCTACAGACCGCTTACCGATTCGGCGGCGTGCGGGCCCTCGCCGGCTTCAGGTAACCTTGGCAGTGACGCGCTGCGCGTTCGCCACGCCACGAAACGGAGAACCCCATGACCACCCGAGGCTTCACGGGCCGTCCCATGCCACCGGATCTGGCCAAGCGCCTGCCGCCGGGCCAGTCGAGCACCGTGGACTTCCCGGTGCTCTCCGCCGGACCCACGCCCGCCGTGTCGCTGAAGGACTGGCGCTTCGCCCTCAAGGTGGGACCGCGCGAGGTGGCCAGCTGGGACTGGGACGCCTTCAACGCCCTGCCCCAGAGCTCCCTCACCTGCGACATCCACTGCGTCACCACCTGGTCGAAGTTCGACACGGCCTGGGAGGGCGTGATGGTGGACGACCTGCTCGCCGCCGCCGGCCTGGCGGCACCCACGCCCTTCACGCTTGCCTGGTCCTTCGACGACTACACCACGAACGTCCCCACCGCCGACCTGGTGGGCGGGCGCGCGATGGTGGCGCTGCGCTATGACGGCAAGCCCATCGACGCCGCCCACGGCGGCCCTGCGCGGCTGCTGGTGCCGCACCTGTACCTCTGGAAATCGGCGAAGTGGATCAAGGCGCTGCAGTTCACCGATCGCGACGAGGCCGGCTTCTGGGAGCTGCGCGGCTATCACATGCGCGGCGACCCATGGCTCGAGCAGCGCTACGACACCGACCCATGAGCACCACCCCACCCGGCGGGACGCCCCGGGCACTGCCCTGGGTCCATGCCACCATCACCCGCACCGAGGCGCGCACGCCGCGCATCCGCAGCATATTCCTGGACGCGCCTCTGCCGCCTCACGGGGCCGGCCAGCACCTGGACGTGCGGCTCACGGCGCCCGGTGGCTACCAGGCGCGACGCGCCTACTCCATCGCCTCGGCCCCGGGCGCGGCGGAGACGGAACTGCTGGTGGAGTCCATGCCCGGCGGCGAGGTCTCGCCCTGGTTCCACGAGGTGGCCATGGCGGGCGACCAGTTCGAGGTGAAGGGCCCCCTGGGCGGCATGTTCGTCTGGCGCCCCGACGACGGTGGTCCGCTGCTGCTTGCGGGTGGCGGCTCCGGCATCGCGCCGCTGCTGTCCATCGTCCGGGATCGCGCCGCGCGGGCCCCGGGCGTGCCGACGCTGCTGCTTTATTCCGTGCGTCGCTTCGAGGACGCGGTCTGGCCCGACGAACTGACCCGCCACCAGCAGGCCGATCCTTCGCTGCGGATCGTGATCGCCACCACGCGCGGACCCGCGGGCCGGCCGGGAGATCACGAAGGGCGGTTCGACAACGCCGTGATCGCGGCCCAGCTGGCGCGCTGGAACCACGCGCCCGCCCGGGCCTACGTGTGCGGATCGACGGCCTTCGTGGAGGCGCTCGCCGAGGGGCTGATGCTTGCCGGTGTGGCGTCCCGCGACATCCGTGCCGAGCGCTTCGGCGGTGCGAGCACACCGGCCGCGGAGTGAACGCGGCTTCCGCGTTCAGGGCCGCCGGGCGGTGAACACGTAGCGGTTGAGGCTGAAGAAGTAGCGGCCCGCATCGGCGTGGTCGGTGAGGTCCACGCGCCACTCCGACACTTCCTCGGGCGACACGAGGCCGGTCTTGGCCACGAAACGCGCGATGGCGTCGGCGATGCCGGCGCTGTAGGTGTCAGCGTCCGTACCCACGTTGAGCATGGGAAGCGCACGCACGGATACGTCGCGGAAGCCCGCCTCGGCCATGAGGCCGGCAAGGACCCGCGGCAGGCGCGGGTGCGGACAGTGCGTGTCCCAGGCGTCGAGCACTCGGCGCATGCGAGCCTCGTCGGCGCAGGCCCACACGCAGGAAGCCCAGTCGGTGTCCACGACGATGGCACGGCCGCCCGGGCGCAGCACGCGCGCGAGCTCGTCCAGCGCCACGGTCACGTCGGGGACGTACTCGAGCACCTGCGTGGACACCGCGGCGTCGAAGGTTTCGTCCTCGCACGGCAGGGACGTGGCGTCGGCGAGCTCGAATCGCGCCTGCGCGAAATGCCGGCATCGATTGGCCGCGATCTCGATCATGGCGTCCGAGGCATCCACCCCGAGCACCGCGCCGCCCTCGCCCACCCGCCGTGCCATCTCCTCGGCGAGCAGCCCGGGCCCCGAACCGATGTCGATGACGCGCTCTCCCGGGGAGAGCCGCAGGAGTTCGAGGATCTCCCGGCGCTGGGCGACCACGTCGGGGGACATGTAGAGCGCTTCGACTCGGCGGGCGTTGTCGACCCCGAACTCGAGGCGTGCGGTGCGGGCGGTACGCTGCATGGCGAACGGATGAACAGGTGGTCGTTGTCGGGAGAGCAGGACGTTCGGCCGGCGCGCGCACGCCGGTCCTCCTCCGGTGTCACCGAGTCTACGGTGACGGAGCATCCGACTCAGCCACTTTCTCGAAAGGGTCGTTCGAAACGCGATCCCTGCATCATGCTGACAGCATGAAGCTGCCAGCGTGGAAGATTCGGACCCGGGGACGCCTGCATTGCCGATCCGGTGGAGCCTCTATCATCGCGCTTCCACGACCAGCCGGAGACGCGCCATGATCGATCTGTACCTTGCCCCCACCGCCAACGGGCTTCGCGCCGCCGTCGCCATGGCGGAATGCGGCCTCGAATTCACGCCGCATCGCATCGACCTCGCCAAGGGCGAGCATCGTTCTCCGGAATTCCTGAAGCTCAACCCGGCGGCGCAGATCCCGGTGATGGTGGACCACGACGGCCCGGGCGGACAGTCCCTTACCCTGGCCCAGTCGGGCGCCATCATGCTGTACTGCGCCGAGAAGACCGGCAAGTTCCTGCCCGGGGACCTGGCGCGCCGCGCCGAGGTGCTGGAGTGGTTCATGACGGGCGCCACCGACGTGGCGCCCACCAGCGGCGCCATCTTCCAGCTCGACGTGCGCGCCCCGGAGAAGGTGGAGGCCATCACCAACCACTTCCGCAAGCGCCTGCTGGGCTACTTCGCCGTGGTTGACGCCCGCCTCGAGGGACGCGAGTTCCTGGCGGGCGACGCATCCATCGCCGACTTCATGATCTATCCCAACTACCACGCCCGCAAGCCGCTGATCGATGCCGCAGGCGGTTTCGCCAACCTGCACCGCTGGGGTGCGGCCATGGCGGCGCGCCCAGGGGTGGCGAAGGGGATGGCGGCCGGCGGCTGACACCGCCCCCGAAAACACCTTGCGAGGGGGTTTTCGGAAAACACCTTGCGAAGGAGATTCCCCGAAACACCTTGCGAAGGGATTCTCGCGGCGAAGGGATTTTCGCGCCCGCGGAAACACCTTGCGAAGGGGTTTTCCCGGAAACACCCTGCGAAGGGGTTTTCCGAAGCGGCGGGAAAACCCCTTGCGAGGGGGATTCGAGGGTCAGCCGAAGACGTAGTCCTCGAACCGCGGCTGACGCACGCCGCGCACGTACTCCCGAGTGAAACCCGGCCAGATGGCGGTGATGTGGCCGGAGGGCGTCTTGTACCAGCTCGAGCAGGGTCCGGCCCAGACCGTGGTGGCCAGGCGTTGCTGCAGGGCACGGTTGTGCGCGGTCATCACCTCGGGCCGCACCGACAGCCAGCGGCTGCCACGGCGGCGAAGTTCGCCCAGGCACTTCAGCGCGTAGTCGGCCTGCGCCTCGATGTAGAGCAGCGTGGAGGTGTGGCCAGTGCCGGTGTTGGGCCCGAGCAGCAGGAACAGGTTGGGGAATCCTGCCACCGTGATGCCGTGGTAGGCCTGCGGCGCATCGCGCCAGGCTTCCGACAGCGCCTGCCCCTCGAGCCCGCGCACCTCGACGCTGCCCAGCAGGTGCTGCGTGTCGAACCCCGTGGCGCAGACGATGGCGTCAACCGCCCGATGCCGGCCGTCGCGGGTGGCCAGGCCCGTGGCGTCGATGCGCTCGATGGGCTCGGTCACCAGTTCCACGTTCGGCCGCGCCAGCGCCGGGTAGTAGTCATTGGATGGCAGCACCCGCTTGCAGCCCAGCGGGTAGGCGGGCCTGAGTTTCTCGCGCAGCACCGGGTCTGGCACCTGGCGCGCCAGGTGCGACAGCGCGAAACGCTCGAACAGCGACGCCATGCGCGTGCCCGGATCGAAGCCCAGCCGGTTGCGCTCGTGCAGCCAGTACTGGAACCACCGCGGGATGCGCCCCGCCAGCGGCAGGCGGAAAAGCGCCTTCTCCCACGGGCGGTAGGGCCGGTCCATGCGCGGCACGATCCAGTTGGGGGTGCGCTGGAACACGTGCAGCCGCGATGCCGACTTCGCGAGCTGGGGCACGAGCTGGACGGCGCTGGCGGCGGTGCCGATGACGGCCACGGACCGGCCGGCAAAATCGTAGCCGTGGTCCCAGCGCGCCGAATGCACGAGCTTGCCGCCGAAATCGTGCAGCCCCGGGATGTCCGGGTAACGCGGCGTGGACAGCGGGCCGGTGCTGCACACCAGTGCGTCGGCCTCGAGGACTTCGCCGGCGCGGGTGCGCAGGCTCCAGGCGCCACTGGACGCGTCGAAGCGGGCCGCCGCCAGCTCGGTGCCGAAGCGGATGCGCTCGTGCAGCGACCAGCGCTCGGCCACGCGCTCCATGTAGTCACGGATCTCCGCCTGGGGCGCATAGACCCGCGACCACCCCGGGTTGGGGGCGAAGGAGAAGCTGTACAGGTGCGAGCGCACGTCGCACTGGGCGCCGGGATAGGTGTTGTCCCACCACGTGCCGCCCAGCGCCACGGACTTCTCCAGGATGGTGAAGTCGTGCAGTCCCGCCTGGCGCAGGCGCACGCCCATGCAGATGCCGGACATGCCTGCGCCGAGGATGACGATGCGCGGCTGCGGTCGGGCGAGGTTCATGACGGCGGCGTCCACGGGAGAGCGCCGCAGTGTAACGCCGCGTCGGCGGCCGTCAGGCCACGATGACGTCCTCCAGCGCCCGCCGCGGGCTGGGCATGGCCTCGCCCAGCGGATAGCCGAGCCGGAAGGGCATCAGCGCCTTCCACGCATCATCGCCCACCAGGTCCACGAGCACGCGCCCGAAGCGCGGCTCGATGCCGGTGGTGGCCTCGCGGTCGGCGCGCTCGGGCATCTGGTTGAGGGGCTGCATGCCGATGCCGCGAGCGGCGGCCCACAGGTGCAGGCGCTGCCACAGCCGCGCGCCCGCGAGGCGCTGGGCGGGAT
>CAZXJW010000140.1:0-8246 GCA_964641005.1 uncultured Rhodocyclaceae bacterium | reverse complement strand
GCCTGCGCACCTGGGCATCGTGCTGGTGCTCGACCGGCTCTCGGCCCTCATGGTTGCGCTCACCGCGGTCGTGGCGGCGGCGAGCCTGGTCTACGCGCTGCGCGGCTGGGACGCGAAGGGCGCGCACTTCCACGCCCTGATGCAGTTCCAGCTGATGGGCCTGAACGGCGCCTTCCTCACCGGCGACCTGTTCAACCTGTTCGTGTGCTTCGAGCTGATGCTCATCGCCTCCTACGGCCTGCTGCAGCACGGCCGCGGCGCGCGCCGGCTGCGCGCGAGCGTGCACTACGTGGTGCTCAACCTGATCGGCTCGTCGCTGTTCCTGGTCGCCGTGAGCCTGATCTACCGGGTGGCGGGCACGCTCAACATGGCCGACCTGGGCGTGATGCTCGCGCACGTGCCCGAGGTGCAGGCGCCCTGGGTGCGCGCCGGGGCCGGTCTTCTGCTGGTGGTGTTCCTGCTCAAGGCGGCGGCCGCGCCGCTGTACCTGTGGCTGCCGGGCGCCTACGGCGCGGCGGCCGCGCCGGTGGCGGCCATCTTCAGCGTGCTCACCAAGGTGGGCGTGTACGCCGTGCTGCGCGTGTATCCGGCCGTGTTCGGCGCGAGCGCGGCGGCCGACCTGGTGCCGGCAGTGGTGCTGCCCGCAGCACTCGCGGCCGTGGCCGCCGCCGCCCTGGGCGCGCTGTCGGCGACCACCTTCACCACGCTGGTGGCCTGGCTGTCCCTGGGCTCCACCGCCACCTGGCTGGCAGCCGTGGGAACGGGTGCGACGGCGGCCGTGGGCGGCGGCCTCTACTACCTGGTCGCCAGCACGCTGGCCGTGCCCGGAATGTTCCTGCTGGCGGACGTGATCGCGCGCAACCGCGGGGCGGCTGCCGACCGCCTGGAGCGCGCGTCGCGCATGCCGGGGGCGGGCATCACGGGTGCGGCCTTCTTCGTGCTCGCCGTGGCCATCGCGGGCATGCCGCCGCTGGCGGGCTTCCTGGGCAAGCTCATGGTCCTGCAAGGCGCGGGCGCGAACCCCTGGCTGTGGGCCGTGGTGCTCTCGGCGTCGCTGCTCAACATCGTGGCGCTCGCGAAGGCGGGTTCTAGGCTGTTCTGGAACCTCGACCCCGTGGCAGCGCCGGCGCCGGCCGATCCCGCGGACCTGCGTCACCTGGCAGCACCCGCATTGCTGGTGGCGCTGCTCGTCGCGGTCACCGTGGCCGCCGGGCCTGCCGCGCGCTTCGCGCAGGCCGCGGCCGCGGGCGTCCTCGATCCGGCCGACTACCGTCTGCGGGTACTGGGCGAGGACAACCCGCGCGGATGGATGATCGAGGTTCGCGAGGTGCCGGCGCCGGGCGAGCAGGGCGCGTCGGCCGGTGCGCAGGAGCCGTCGCGATGAACCGCTGGCTGCCTTTCCCGCGATTGTCGATGGTGCTCGCGCTGCTGTGGCTGCTGCTGGCCAACGGCTTCTCCGCCGGGCAACTGGTGCTGGCCATCGTGCTCGCGGTGACGATCCCGCTGGCGGTGCGCCACGTCTTCCCGCCCGTGCCGCGAATCCGGCGTCCCTGGGCGGCTCTGGCCTACGTGTGGCTCGTGCTGGGCGACATCCTGGTGGCCAACCTGCGGGTGGCGCGGCTCGTGGTGGGCCCCGTGTCGCAGCTGCGGCCGCGCATCGTGGAGGTACCGCTGGACGTGCGTGACCCCGTGGTGGCCAGCGCGCTGGCGGCCACCGTCACGCTCACGCCCGGCACGGTGTCGGTGGAACTGGATCCCGGGCGCGGCGTGCTGGTGGTGCACGCGCTGGACGCGGCCGACGACGAGTCGGTGCGCCACGAGATCAAGACCCGCTACGAGGCGCGGCTGAAGGAGATCTTCGAATGCTGATGCAATGGGCCGTGCCCGCGGCGGCCATCCTGCTGGCGGCCGCCATGCTGCTCAACGTCTACCGGCTGCTCGCCGGGCCGGACACGGCCGATCGCATCCTGGCCCTGGATACGCTGTACGTGAACGCCACCGGGCTGATCGTGCTTCTGGGGCTGCATACCGGCAGCACGCTGTACTTCGAGGCGGCGCTGCTGATCGCGGCGCTCGGGTTCATCGGCACCGTCGCGCTGTCGAAGTACCTGCTGCGCGGCGACATCATCGAGTGAGGCAGGCATGATCCTCGACGCGACGGTCTCCATCCTGGTGCTGCTCGGCGCCGGCTTCGCGCTGCTGGGCTCCATCGGCCTGGCGCGCTTTCCCGACCTGCTCACTCGCTTGCACGGCCCCAGCAAGGCCACCACGCTGGGCATCGGTGCCCTGTTGCTGGCGTCCATCGTGTGGTTCTCGGGGAGCGGGGGCGGGGCGAGCGTGCACGAGCTGCTCATCACGCTGTTCCTGGTGATCACCACGCCGGTGAGCGCCATGTTCATCGCCAAGGCCGCGCGGCGTCCGCGAGCCTAGAATCGCCCTCACTGCCGGCCTGGGGCCGGCCACCGGAGCTCCCATGAAGACCTACCCCACCGACAGCCCCGAAGCCCTGGCGCGCCTGCTCGCCATGGTCATGATCACCGACGCGAAGCTCGACGACCGCGAGATGGATGCGCTGGAGCGGCTCGACCTGCTGCGCATCATCGGGCTGGGCCGCGAGCAGTTCTCCCGGGTGGTGAAGGAGTACTGCGACGAGGTGGTGGCGGCGGGCTCGCCCGACGGCAAGGTCAACCTCATGGACCGGCCCCGCATCGACGCCATCGTGGATGCCGTCCAGGACCACCGCAAGCGCATGGATGCGGCCAGCATGGCGCTCATCGTCATGAAGGCCGACGGGCAGTTTCACGATACGGAACTGGCGCTGCTGCGCTACACCCTGCAGCGCTGGGGGATGTCCTTCGACGACCTGAAGCGCTCGCTGGCCGGCTGAATCCGTCGGGCATCCCTGACGCTTGCGGGGTTTGGCGGCCGTTCGCGGGGGTTCAAGCAGGCTTGACGTAAATCAAACCAGACTCCGGCGCGGGGTCCCACACTGCGCCTAACCGCGCGGGGGGGGAAATGGCCGACGCGGACCGGGAGCAAGCCGTGGCGAGGGGCCGCGGACCCGGCACCGGCGGCCGAAGCATTCCAGCAGCACCGCGTACCAGGGCACGCTCGCGTAGTCGGTGTGCGATCAGTCGGGGTGGCGTTCCGGCTGGTTCGTGGTTGCTTCGCTACGTCGTTTCAGGGAACTTCGGGGTGCCCCATCGGCACCCCGTTTTTTTCGACGCGCGGCTTAGAATCGCGGGGCTGCCGTGACCCCCTCCGCACCACCGTCCCCCTCGCCGCGTCCGTCGTCTTCGCGCTCCGCCCTCGATGCGCTGTGGCAGCGGGTGGGCGCGTGCATGCTGGCGGACCAGCCGCGGCTGCGCGGGCAGGTGGCTCGGTTACGGGAAGGCACCGCGGCCGAGGAGGAACTCGGCAGGCTCGAGGCGGGCATCGCGGCCTCCGAGGCCCGTGTCGCCCTGCGCCGCAACCGCCTGCCGCAGATCCGCTACCCGGAGGAGCTTCCGGTGAGCGGCCGTCGCGCCGAGATCGCCGCGGCGCTGCGGGCCCACCAGGTGATCATCGTCTGCGGCGAGACCGGCTCGGGCAAGACCACCCAGCTGCCCAAGATCTGCCTCGAGGCCGGCCGCGGCGTGCAGGGCCTCATCGGCCACACCCAGCCGCGGCGCATCGCCGCGCGCACCGTGGCCGGCCGCATCGCCCAGGAGCTGGCCTCGCCGCTGGGCGAGCTGGTGGGCTACAAGGTGCGCTTCACCGATCACGTGGGCCCCGAGCCGTTCGTCAAGCTCATGACCGACGGCATCCTGCTCGCCGAGACCCAGACCGACCGGCAGCTTCGCGCCTACGACACCCTCATCGTGGACGAGGCCCACGAGCGCAGCCTCAACATCGACTTCCTGCTGGGCTACCTGCGCCAGCTGCTGCCCCGGCGCCCCGACCTGAAGCTCATCATCACCTCGGCCACGATCGATGCGGAGCGCTTCTCGCGCCACTTCATGGACGCGCCCGTGATCGAGGTGTCCGGCCGGCTCTATCCCGTGGAGATCGAGTACCGCCCGATCCGCGAAGACGAGCAGGGTGAGGCCCCCGATCTTGCCGAGGCCATCGCCGACGCCCTCGACCACCTCTACCTGAAGCACGGCAGCGGCGATGCGCTGGTGTTCCTGCCGGGCGAGCGCGAGATCCGCGAGACCGCCGAGCACCTGCGCAAGCATCCGGTGGGGCGCGTGCGCGGCGGCGCGGGCGGGGTGGAGATCCTGCCTTTGTTCGCGCGCCTGTCGCTCGCCGAGCAGGAGCGCGTGTTCAAGCCCGACGCGGGTCCGCGGGTGGTGCTGGCCACCAACGTGGCCGAGACCTCGCTCACGGTGCCGCGCATCCGCTACGTGGTGGACCCGGGCCTGGCGCGCATCAACCGCTACAGCTTCCGCAACAAGGTGGAGATGCTGCAGATCGAGCCCGTGTCGCGGGCTTCCGCCAACCAGCGCGCCGGCCGCTGCGGCCGCGTCTCCAGCGGCGTGTGCGTAAGGCTGTACGCGGAGGACGAGTTCCAGGCGCGTCCCGAGTTCACCGACCCGGAGATCCTGCGCTCCTCGCTCGCCGCGGTGATCCTGCGCATGAAGGCGCTCAAGCTGGGCGAACCCGAGACCTTCCCCTTCGTGGAGCCGCCCCAGCCGCGCATGATCGCCGACGGCTACCAGCTGCTGCTCGAGCTGGGCGCCGTGGACGAGCGCCACAACCTCACCAGCATCGGCGCCCAGCTCGCGAAGCTGCCCATCGACCCGCGCATCGGCCGCATGATCGTCGCCGCGAAGCGCGAGAACTGCCTGCGCGAGGTGCTGGTGATCGCCGCTGCGCTGTCGGTGCAGGACCCGCGCGACCGGCCCCTGGAGAAGGCCGATTCGGCCGACGCGGCGCACGCCGCCTTCGTGGACGAGCGCTCCGACTTCCTCGGCTACCTCAAGCTGTGGGACTTCTACGACGAACTGCTCAAGCACAGGAAGTCCACGCGCAAGCTGCAGGCCGAGTGCCGCGAGAAGTTCCTCTCCTGGCTGCGGCTGCGCGAGTGGCGCGACCTGCACGGCCAGCTGCACGCGCTGGTCTCGGAGATGGGCTGGCGCGAGAACGACAAGCCCGCCGAACACGGCCAGGTGCACCGCGCGCTGCTCGCCGGCCTGCTGGGCAACATCGGCGTGAAGGGCGAGGACGGCGGCGAGTACCTGGGCGCGCGCGGGGTGAAGTTCCACGTGTTCCCCGGCTCGGCGCTGCGGAAGAAGCAGCCGAAGTGGGTGATGGCCGCGGAGCTCACCGAGACCACGCGGCTGTTCGCGCGCTGCGTGGCCGGCATCGAACCGGAGTGGATCGAGGCGGCCGCCCCGCACCTGGCGAAGAAGCACCACTTCGACCCCCATTGGGAGAAGGCCACCGGGCAGGTGGTGGCCTTCGAGCGCGTGGTGGTCTACGGCCTCACCGTGGTGCCGCGCCGGCGCGTGGCCTACGGGCCCATCGACCCCGTGGAGGCGCGCCGCATCTTCATCCGGAGCGCGCTGGTGGAAGGCGACTCCCGCCTGGACGCGCCCTTCCTGCGCGCCAACCGCCGGCTGGTGGAGGAGGTGCAGGAGCTCGAGCACAAGTCGCGCCGTCACGACGTGCTGGTGGACCCCGAGGACATGTTCGCCTTCTACGACGCGCGCATCCCGGCGGGCGTGCACGGCATCGCGGGGTTCGAGCACTGGCGCAGGGAGGCCGAGCGCGCCGACCCCCGGCTGCTGTTCATGACCCGCGAGGTGCTCATGCGCGCCGGCGCGCAGGCCCCCAGCGCCGAGCGCTTCCCGGATGCACTGGAGATGAACGGCGTGCGCTATGCGCTGACATACCGCTTCGACCCGGGGCACGCGCTGGATGGCGTGACGCTGCAGGTGCCCCTGCACCTGCTCAACCAGGTGGACGAGCGGCGCACCGAATGGCTGGTGCCCGGCCTGCTGCGCGACAAGGTCACCGAACTGGTGAAGGGGCTGCCCAAGGGGCTGCGCCGGCACTTCGTGCCGGTGCCACAGGTGGTCACCGCGCTGCTCTCGGAAATCGAGGCCGACGCCGTGCCGCTGCCCGAGGTGCTCTCCCGGGCGCTCAAGGGCCAGACCGGCGTGGATGTGCCCGTGGACGCCTGGGACCTGGCCGGCCTGCCGGCCCACCTGCACATGAACTTCCGCGTGCTCGACGACAAGGGCGTGGAACTGGCGCAGGGCCGTGACCTGCCGTCGCTGCGACTGCAGCTCGGCGTGAAGGCGCGCCGCCAGTTCACCGAGAACGCGCGCTCGAGCTTCGAGCGCCAGGGCGTCACCACCTGGGACTTCGGCGAACTGCCCGAGCAGGTGGAGTTCACCCGCGCGGGACAGAAGCTGCTGGGCTTCCCGGCCATCGTGGACGAGGGCCGGTCGGTATCGCTGGTGCTGCTGGACACCGATGACGAGGCCGCCGCCGCCACGCGCACGGGCCTGCGGCGGCTGTTCCAGCTCGCCGCCGTCGAGCAGGTGAAGTTCGTCGGGCGCAACCTGCGCGGCCTGCAGGAGATGGCACTGAAGTGGACGGCGCTTGCCGAACTGATCGGCGAGCGCCCCCAGCAGAAGGCCGGCACCATGGAGCGGCTCCAGGAAGCGCTGGTGACGGCGGCCTGCGACCGTGCCTTCTTCGCCGAGGACGATCGCATCCGCGATCGCGCCGCCTTCGAGGCGCGGGTGGTGAAGGCGCGCACGCGGCTGGTGGAGGTGGCCAACGAGGTGTGCTCGGTGGTGCAGGCGGTGCTCGCGGAGGTCTACTCGCTGAGGCCACGGGTGAACCAGCCCGGCGCCCAGGCCTGGCAGAAGCTGATGGCCGACGTGAAGGCGCAGATGCGTGCCCTGCTGCCGGCCGACTTCATCACGGCCACGCCCTACGAGCGGCTGAAGCAGATCCCGCGCTACCTGCAGGCCATCGGCGTGCGGCTGGACAAGTTCCCCTCCAACCCGGCGCGCGACGCCCAGTGGCAGGACACGCTGGCGCAGTGGTGGAAGCTGCAGCAGCAGCGCCGCGAGGCCGACCGGGCGCGCGGCGAGCGCAATCCGCGCCTCGAGGAGTTCCGCTGGATGCTCGAGGAGCTGCGCGTGTCGCTCTGGGCGCAGCAGCTTCGCACGCCCTATCCGGTGTCGTTCAAGCGGCTGGAGAAGGCCTGGAGCGAGCTGTGAGCCATCCGCGTGGCGCGAAGCGGCCCGCGGGCTCCGGGAAACCGGGGCGCCGCGAGGTCTGCCGCGGACCCGGGGCGACCGGGGCACCGCGAGGCTTGCCGCAGGCAGCCCTCGGTGCCTACACTGGCTTCCGCCGCGGCTCGAGGCCGCGCATCACGGAGGAGACCGGCATGAAGACCGTCGCCCAGGTTCTGGAAGGCAAGACCCGCACCGTGCTGAGCGTCGCCCCCGAGGACACGGTGTACGAGGCGCTGCGGCTGATGGCCGAGCACGACGTGGGGGCCCTGGTGGTGCTCGACGGCGAGCGCCTCGCCGGGATCTTTTCCGAGCGCGACTACGCCCGCAAGATCATCCTCATGGGCAAGGCCTCCCGCGAGACCCGCGTGCGGGAGATCATGACCGAGCGCGTGCACGTGGTGGCGCCCTCCGACACGGTGGACGACTGCATGGGGCTGATGACCGACCTGCGAGTGAGGCACCTGCCCGTGGTGGAGGGCGGACGGGTGCTGGGGGTCATCTCCATCGGCGACGTGGTGAAGGAGACCATCGCCGACCAGCGCTTCCAGATCGAGCAGCTCGAGTCCTACATCTCGGGATGACCGGCCTGCTGCGCATCGTGGCGGCCACGGTGGCCGCCGTCGGCCTCGCCGTCGCGCTCGGCGCCTGCAGCAGCCAGGAGGCCCTCACCGCGAAGGCCCTCGACTGCGACCGCCGCCAGGTGGACGTGCTCAAGAGCCGCTACAAGGACCAGGGCATCACCACCACGTGGTGCGCCTCCTGCCGCGGCGAGCGCTACCGCTGCGTGGGCAACGCCGATCGCACCCGCGCCGAGTGCCGTGTGTCGCAGCCCGGTGACGGCTGCTGAGCGCGGCGAGGCGCCAACTTTTTCCGGCACTGCCGGTCGAATGGGCTCCTTTCACGGAGGAGCCCGACCATGAATCCCAAGACCCTGTCCGCCACCCCGAGACTCCTGATCGCCGCGGCCGTGCTCGCCCTGGCCGCGGGCTGCACCACGGTGAAGGTGGC
>CAZXJW010000139.1:0-8260 GCA_964641005.1 uncultured Rhodocyclaceae bacterium | reverse complement strand
TCTACGGATGCTTAGTGAGCTCTGGAAGGATGCCTGAAGTCGAGGCCTTCTTGGGGCTGGTGATCCTCGCCTATCTCGTGACTAACTTCCCGTCGTTGTCAGTCCCCGTCAACGTAACGCGACAAGAGCAACACGTTGTCACGGTGATACTGAAGATACCTTCTCTGCCCTTCCGAGAAAGATCCAACATTTGTGTGCTTTTCTGGATCCAAACCCATCTTCGCGAGGGATTCCCGATGTGCGACGGGCGAAATCAGCACATCCCCATTGTCGTCAAACCCGATGAAGCCCCGGTCAAAAAGGTGATCTGCGTTTGGGGTTAGGAGCAGACCGTTCTCCCCATCGAGGCGCTCATGGTTGCTCGAATCCCTCCATGGCTTGCAATGGCTTGCCCGCAAGTGCTCAAGCTGATTAACACCTGTAATCCTGCACGATCGCTCGTGATGAAGCACTCGTTCCTTGAACAAGCCCTGCCCACGGCGTGCCAATACGATCGCTTGTCTTTCAGTCTCGGGTACCCGCGTATCGGCCTGCACCACTCTTATCGCGTGCTCCTCCCATTCCACTAACCCAATCGCAGGCTGAATACGGCGTTCGTCCTGCGCCTGATGGCCCCGAATGATCGACCTTGCCTCCGCTCCAATAAGGTCCGCCAGCTTGGCGGCCAACGTCTCCGGTACACGGGTCAAGTAAAGGTTTTGTAGCCCCTTGCCATCCGGCTTCAACGGTGCGTACTTCTTGGGAAGATAAGGTCCCAAACTGTCCATGTGGCTCGAGGGCTTCACTGGGTCGCGCAATTCGGTGAACCGCACGTCGACTCGCCAACCGATCTGATCCCAGTGGGCACCGGCGTTGCCGAACTCGAGCGGCTTAGGGGCTTCGTACGCGTTAGAGGCAGCAATTCCGATCGCGCGGATGAGCGCTCCGGCAAACGAAAAGATCACGTCTCCCGGGGCGACTTCGCGCATAAAGTCGTAGTAGGGGTTCGCCGCACCGTTCTTCTTCCTCTTCGGTGACCAAAGGTAGTTCCCCGGCACTTCGTGTCGGTAGGTCTGTTTCTGATTTACCCACCAGTAACGCAATCGTCGCGCCTCGTTTACGACTCGGCTTCAGTGTCTCGACTAAACCAGACAGACAGCCGCCCCTGGTGGTTGGCCAGCGCGATGCGGGCCACGCCGCCCACCAGCTCGATGTCGGCTCCACCGAAGCCGATGCCCAGCGCGTGGATGCGCGCGTCGGGCGAGGGCCGTGCGGGAAGGGCGAAGAAGGCGTCGAGAAGCGCGCGCTCCCCGGGCGGGAAGGCCTGCCGCGCGAGGGCGGCGTCGATGGCGTTCACGGTGTGTGGCTCCAGAAAGAAATCAGCCCCTGGATGGACCGGCGCTGCCGGTCCCAGGGGCTGTCTCTGGGCCGACGCTTTAGCTGTATTTGTGAATCGCCCGCAAGTGGTCATAAATCGGCGATGGACAGGCAGAGAGATAAGTCCGCAGGGGTGGGTTGTCAACGATACCTTACAGGGTAGGGATGCTGCACCAGATGCGGGGGGATCACCAATAGGTCGTTCGGGCGCCTCCATCGAAGGCGGGTCTATCGATGCCTGCCGTGCCGCACGGGTGGATCAATCGTCGGTGTCCTCCGACGTTGCGACCTTCGTCGCTGGTTGCGTGTCCTCCGCAACCACGATCCACTTCGCACCCCGCCCCTTTCCGGTCGCCGCGATCAGGCCGTCCGCCTTCAAGCCGCGCAGCACCACCCGCACCATGTCCCGGCTCACCCCGGGGCATGCCTGCTCGATGTCGGAGATGGCGAACGGCTGGCCTCGCCGCAGGGCCTCGGCACGAACCCGTTCGCCCTTCGAGCCCCGCCCCTTCGTGACCGCACCCACCCTCGCCTCGAACTCGCCATAGGCGCGCAGCAGCGTGCCCCAGAAGTAGGTGACCCACGGCTCGATGTCGTGCCGGGCCTCGTGCCAGCCCTGCGAGCTGGCTTCCAGCGTCTCGTAGTAGCTCTCCTTCGTCTCTTCGAAGATGCGCTCCAGGCTGATGTAGCGGCCCACGGCGTAATCGAAGTGGTAAAGCAGTTGCAGCGTCAGCAGCCGCGCCATGCGCCCGTTGCCATCCGGAAACGGGTGTATGCACAGGAAGTCCAGGATCGCGAGCGGCACCAGCACCAGCGGATCGGCGAGTTGCCGGTCGAGCGCCGTGCGGTACCGGGCCACCAGCTCGGTCATGGCCATGGGCGTGAGATGTGCGGCGACCGGACGGAAGCGGATTCGCGATGTGCCATCGGGATGCCGCTCCACGATGTCGTTGTTGGTGGCTTTCCAGTACCCGCCGGGCTGGGGCATGTAGCGATACAGCAGGCCGTGGAGCTGGAGCACGGTGCCCTCCGAGAACGGCATGTGCACGCCACTGTCGTGTATCAGGCCGAGCGCGTCGCGGTAGCCGGCCACTTCCTGCTCGGAGCGGCTCTTTGGCGCCGCATTGCGCAGCACCAGCGACTTCAGGCGGGCGGGTGCCACCACCACGCCTTCGAGTCGGTTCGACGATTCGGTGGACTCCACCACCGCCACCTGCAACAGGTCGCGCAGCACCTCGGGAGACTGGGCAACGAACAGGCGTTGCTTGCCCCGGTGCTCGCCGAGTGCTCGAAGCGTGGCGAGGTGGCTCCCATCGAAGCGGAGCCTGGCGAGGAAATCGGGAGACAGGGAATGCACGATGGGGGCGGACGTAGGCAGGAAACGGGGTAATCCTACCCATTAATGGGGTAACAAGAAACTCCATTACCCCGTTTAATGCTCCGGTTACCCCCTTGTCGTATCCGGCTTCGGACGCGCGAACGGAGTCATCGAACGGGGTCAGACCCCGGGGTCTGACCCCGCCTTTCCTCTCGGCAACACCACCCCCAGCTGCTTCAGCTTCCGGTACAGGTGCGTCCTCTCCAGCCCCACCTTCTCCGCCACGCGGCTCATGTTCCCGCCCTCGCGGGCGATGTGGAACTCGAAGTAGGCCTTCTCGAACGCGTCCCGCGCCGCGCGCAGGTCCATGTCCAGCGGCAATCCGCCCAGCGTGGCAGCGCCATCATCTCCCTGCTGCGTCAAGGCCGCACCCACGTCCGCCGGCGTGATCTCCGTCCCGCCCGCGGCCAGCGCCGCGGACTTCACCACCGCCTCGAGCTGCGCCAGGTTGCCGGGCCAGGGATACATGCGCAGCTGGTTCAGCGCTGCGGTGCTGAAGCTGCGCAGCGGCGTCTCGCGCGCCTCCACCAGGCGGTCGAGGATGAGGCCGGCGATGTCGGGCACGTCCTCCGCGTGCTCGCGCAGCGGCGGCACCTGCAGCGTGACGGCGCCCAGCCGCGCGAACAGCACGGGGTCGAACCCACCGGCGGCCACGCGCGCGGGCAGGGTGGCCGGCGCGGTGGCCACGATGCGCGTGTCGGCGCGCTGCAGCTCGGGCAGCTTGGCAGCGAGTTCCGCCTGCGCCGCGGGGCCCAGGCGGTCCACGCCGGGCAGGTAGAGCGTGCCGCCGGCCGGCTGCGCGGCGCCGCTGCCGGCCAGGGCGGTGTGCAGGGTCTCGTCGCTGTGGGCCGTGAGCCAGGGCATGTGGGCGCGGTGCAGGAAGCGCGCGCACAGCTCCTCTCCGCTGCCCGGCTCGCCCAGCAGCAGCACCGGGTCGTGCAGTTCGCGCACGCGCTCCAGGCGCTGGCGCAGGTCGGCCACGGCGCCGCTGCGTCCCAGGAAGGCCAGCGTCTGCGCCGCCGAGGGCACGGCCGCGGCGCCGCGCGTGAGCGCCTTGTCCACGGTGGCGATGAGCTTCTGCAGCGCGATGGGCTTTTCCAGGAAGCCGAAGGCGCCGATGCGCGTGGCCTCCACCGCCGTGTCGATGGTGCCGTGCCCGGACATCATGATCACCGGCATGGTGAGCTGGCCGCTGCCCGCCCACTCCTTGAGCAGCGTGATGCCGTCGGTGTCGGGCATCCAGATGTCCAGCAGCACCAGGTCGGGCCGCGCGCGGCCGCGCACGTGGCGCGCCTCGGCAGCGCTCTTCGCCACGCTCACGCTGTGGCCCTCGTCGGCCAGGATCTCCGAGAGCAGCTCGCGGATGCCCACCTCGTCGTCCACCACCAGGATCTGGCTCATCGGGCGCTCCGCGCTCAGGCGTTGGCGGCGCGCGGCAGCGCGTCGCGGGCGGTGTCGGCCACGGGCAGCAGGATGCTCACCCGCGCCCCGCCGCCGGGCAGGTTCTCCAGGCGCACGCTGCCGCGGTGCTCCTCCACGATCTTGTGCACGATGGCCAGGCCCAGGCCGGTGCCACCGGGCTTGGTGGTGACGTACGGTTCGAACGCTCTTCCGATCAGCTCGGCCGGGAAGCCCGGGCCGTTGTCGGCCACGCGCAGCGCCACGCGATCTCCGGCGGGCTCCACGCTCACCCTCACGCGTCCCATGGACACACCCGCCACCGCGTCCTCGGCGTTGCGCAGCAGGTTGTGGATCACCTGGCGCAGCTTGGCCGGGTCGCCCAGCACGGCCGGGGTGCCGGGCGCGATCTCCTGGGCGATGCGCGGGCCGGTGGCCTCGTACAGGCCCAGCACCTCGCGCACCAGCGCGCCCAGCTCCACGGTCTCGAGCTTCGTCTCGGGCATGCGCGCGTACAGGCTGAAGGCGTCCACCATGCCCTTGAGCGCCGTCACCTGCGCCACGATGGTGTCGGTCAGGCGCGAGAGCATCTCGGCCTCGGGCGCCTCCAGGCGCGGGTGCAGCCGCTGCTGCAGCCGCTCGGCCGAGAGCTGGATGGGCGTGAGCGGGTTCTTGATCTCGTGGGCCAGGCGCCGCGCCACCTCGCCCCAGGCCGCCTGGCGCTGGGCGGCCAGCAGGCGGGTGATGTCGTCGAACACAGCCACGGCGCCGCCGGGCCCGATGCCGCCGGCGCGCACCAGCAGCGTGAGCTCGCCGGCCTCGCCCGGGAAGGTGATCTGGCGCTCCCAGTCGGTGCCCGGGGGCTGGGCGAGCGCCTCCTCCAGCGGCGTGGCGATGGATTCCAGGCGCGCGTCCACCGAGCCCCAGTGCGGCAGCGGCACGTCCAGCAGCCGCGACAGGTCCACGCCCAGGATGCGGCTCGCGCCGGGGTTGGCCAGCAGCAGGCGGTGCTCGCCGGCGAAGGCCACCACGCCCGCGGACAGGTTGGCGAGGATGCTCTCCAGCGAGGCCTTGGCGGTTTCCAGCTGCTGGGCGTAGCGCTGGCTGTCGCGCTGCGCCTCGCCGAGCTCGCGGGTCATGGAGTTGAAGCTCTGGGTGAGGATGCCCAGCTCGTCGTACGAGCGCACCGGCGTGCGCTGGCTGAAGTCGCCCTGGGCCACGGCGCGCGTGCCCTCGGCCAGCACGCCCAGCGGCGCGGAGAGCTTCTGGCTGAACAGGATCGCCAGCAGCAGCGCCGCGAACAGCGCCAGCAGCAGCGCGAGCGTGAGGGTGAGGCCGTACAGGCGCTTGAGGCCCAGGCGCGAGAGCGACAGCTCCTGGTACTCGCCGTAGGCATCCTGCACGGCCTCGGCGTCGCGGGCGATCTTCTCGGGCACGCGCTGCACCAGCTGCAGCGCCTCGAGCTCGCCGCCCATGGTGTTCACCGGCACGATCACGCGCAGCAGCAGCCCGCCCGTGGAGTGCGCCACGATGCCGCTGTAGCTCTTCTGCAGCCGCAGCACCGCGAGCTGCGAGGGCGAGGGCATCTCGGGCACCATCACCGTCTCGTCCTCGTGCGAGAAGGCCAGTACCCGGCCCGAGGCATCCAGCACCGAGGCGCCCTGCACGGCGGCCTGCTCGCGCAGGGTGTTCAGGATGCGCGCCTGCTGCACGGGAGTGCGCTCGGACAGCGCCAGCGCCATGGTGTCGGCCTTGCCGCGCAGGTCGCGCAGCATGTTGTCCAGGGTGTTGCGGCCCAGGGCGAGGCCGCCTTCCAGCGCGCGTTCCACCCGCACGTCGAACCAGGTGTCGATGGAGCGCGCCAGGAACTGCACGCTCAGGGCGTACACCAGCGCGCCCGGCAGCACCGCCACCAGCGCGAACAGGAACACCAGCCGCAGCGTGAGGCGCGCGCCGAACACGCGCTGGCGCAGCCGCCGTCGCAGGATCAGCAGCTGGTAGCCCACCATGATCACCAGCGCCACCACCATGATCACGCCCACGGCCAGCACCTGCGGCAGGCGGCCGGCGAACATGGTGCTGTTGTCGCTGGCGGTGGACAGCAGCCACAGCAGCAGCGCGCCCAGCGCGATGGCGCCCGCCGTGAGCAGCCGGCCCGCGGTGGAGGAGAGCGCGGCGCGGAAGCGCTTCAGCCGCAGGCTCACGGCTTCACCGTCCAGCGATGCCAGTCGGAGGCGAGCGTCCAGCCCTTGGAGGCGATGGCGTTGAGCTGGAAGGGCTTGGGCAGCGCCGAGGTGTCCAGGCGCATGCGCAGCTGCGCGGCGTACACGCGGCCGGGCTCGAGGTCGTCGCGCGCGGCGATGAAGCGGCTCTTCACCTGGCCCAGCAGCGCCAGCGCCTCGCCGAGCGTGTCCACGTTCTGCGTGAGCGCGCCGGCGGCCACGCGGTACTGGCGCGTGAGGGTGTTGTAGGTCAGGCGGTAGCGCTGCTCGAACTCGGCCACCGACTTGTTCCACAGGTACCAGCGCTCGATCTCGAGCGAGAACTCGGTGACGAAGTTCAGCGCCACGCCCTTGGTGAGCGCGTCCTCCAGCACGTCGCCCAGCACCACCTGGAAGGCGGCGTCGAGATACCAGCCGTCGGTGGCGAGGCTCACCTCCGCGGAGCGCACGTTGAGCCCCGGCTCGGCGGCGCGCGCGAGGCCGGGCAGGCCCGCGGCCAGCAGCAGCGCCCCCGCCATCAGGCGGCGGCGCGCGCGATCAGGCGGGGCGCTTCTCGAGCAGCGCGTAGAAGAAGCCGTCATGTTCTCGGTCGGGGAGCAGCTCGCCGGTGCCTCCGGGCAACGCCTGCAGGGGAAGGCGCCGGGCATCGGGCCGGCGCGCGAGGAAGCCCTCGACGGTGCCCGCGTTCTCGTCGCGGAACACCGAGCAGGTCGCGTAGAGCAATGTACCACCCGGCTCCAGCACCTTCCACAGCCCGTCCAGCAGGCGCGCCTGCTCGCGCGCGAAGCTGGCGAGGTCGGATTCGCGGCGCAGCCACTTCGCGTCCGGGTGGCGGCGCACGATGCCCGAGGCGCTGCAGGGGGCATCGAGCAGGATGCGGCGGAAGGGGCGGCCGTCCCACCAGGCGTCGGGGTCGGCGGCGTCGGCGGCTTTCAGGGTGGCTTCGTGGCCGAGGCGCCGAAGCAGCTTGCGGGCGTCTTCCAGGCGGGCGGCGTCGCGATCCAGGGCGAGCAGGTCGATCGCGGCGCGTTCCAGCAGGTGGGCGGCCTTGCCGCCCGGGGCGGCGCAGGCGTCGAGCACGCGATCGCCGTCGCGCGGGTCGAGCAGCACGGCGGCCCACTGGGCGCCGGCGTCCTGCACGGAGACCAGGCCTTCCTCGAAGCCGGGCAGGCGCTGGGCGGGGATGGGGTGGTCCAGCAGCAGGGCACCGTTGGCGAGGCGGCGGTGGGGGTGGCCGGCTTCGTCCAGGCTCGCGGCGTAGGCGGCGGGATCTACGCGCCGGGCGTTGGGGCGCACGGCCATGGGCGGGTGGGTGAGGCCTTCCGCGAGCACGGCCTCGGCGCGGGCGGGGCCGAGCTCTGCGTGCAGGCGGGCGATCCACCAGTCCGGGTGCGACCAGCGGCCCTCGGGCGTGGCGCGCGCCTGGGCGAGCAGCGCATCGCGCTCGCGCAGGAAGCGGCGCAGCAGCGCGTTCACCAGTCCGCCGGCGGAGCCCCGGCCCGTGGTGCGGGCGGCGGCCACGGCCTGGTCGGTCACGGCGTGGGCGGGGGTGTCGGTGAAGGCGAGCTGGTACAGGGCCACCAGCAGCAGCGACTCCACCACCGATTCCGCCAGCGGCTTCGCGGCCATGGCGCGCACCAGCGCGCGCAGCGTGCCGAGGTGGCGCAGCGTGCCCTGGGTGAGGTCGAGCAGCGCACCGCGGGCCTCCGCGGGCAGCGCGTCGCGCGCGGCGGGCAGCCGCCGAGCAAGGCTGTGGCCGCGCAGGACCTCGTCCACGAGCGTCGCCGCGGCACGCTGGGTCGCCTTCATCCGCTTCGCACCTCTACCGCACCTCCACGGGGTCAGGTCTCTCACTGCTACAACTTCCCGGGGTCAGGTCTCTCAATGCGACATGTCGCACTGAGAG
>CAZXJW010000138.1:5652-8310 GCA_964641005.1 uncultured Rhodocyclaceae bacterium | reverse complement strand
GGATTATGCCCCGGCCGGCGGGGCGGGTCCGGCCGGGCCACTGCCGGGACGCCCCGCGAACACCTGCCCTACTCCCGGCGCGGCACGAGAAGCAGCGCGTAGAACCCGAAGCCGAACGCCCCGCCGGCGCCGAAGAGGCCGAGTAGCTTGAGGTATCCGCCCTCGCCCGATCCAAGACAGACAACCGCAATGTATGCGCAGACGAACGCAAGCAGGCCGCAGAAGACCGCACCGAGTTTCGAGGACATGTCCGTCACGGATGATGGAGACAGTGCGCCCAAAGCACGAAACAGGCCGTCCGAAGCGTCCGGGTCCCGCCTCCTTGCGACCATCCGCCCACCCCGCCGCCGGCATGACGGCGCCTTCCTCGCGGGCCTACACTGGTGTCGGCGGTCGGCCCGACGGCCCGGCCTCCCGCCCGTCTCGAACGCGGCCGGACCCAACCGGGAGGGACATCCCATGCTGGCCGATTCCCAGGTGACCACGATGCTGCCCGTCAAGGAAATGGAGCGCGCCCGAGCTTTCTACGAAGGCGCATTGGGGCTCGAGCCGCAAGGCTTCAAGCCGGATGGAAAGTTCGTCTACCAGGTGGGTGGCAGCACCCTGGCGTTGTTCCCGAAACCGGAGGGCACCAAGGCCGAGCACACGGCCATCAGCTTCCGGGTCGCGGACATAGCGGCCGCCATCGAACACCTGAAGCGCACCGGCGTGACGTTCGAGGACTACGACTTTCCGGGCTTCAGGACCGTGAACCACGTCTGCGTGCTCGGCGCGGAGAAGGCGGCGTGGTTCAAGGACACGGAGGGCAACATCCTCTGCATTCACGAGGACCTGCCGGCAGCCTGAAGAGGCGCCGTTGCCGGGACTTGGCCTAGAGCGCGTCGAGGAACGCGAGCAACGCCTCGCGCTCCTCCTTCGACAACCGCGCAAACCCGTCCCGCGCCCCCTGCGCCTCGCCGCCGTGCCACAGGATCGCCTCGATGACGTTGCGCGCGCGCCCGTCGTGCAGCAGCGCCGTGCTGCCGTTCACCGCCTTCGACAGCCCCAGCCCCCACAGCGGCGGCGTGCGCCAGTCGCGGCCGCCGGCCTGGAAGTCGGGGCGGTCGTCGGCAAGGCCCGGGCCCATGTCGTGCAGCAGCAGGTCGGTGTAGGGGTGGAAGGTCTGCCGGGAGAGCTGTGGCAGGCGCGGGAAGTAGTCGGCCGTGGTGAGCGTGGGCACGTGGCACGCGGCGCACTGCAGCCGGTCGAACAGCGCCGCGCCGCGGCGCACCTCCGGGGCGTTCCAGTTGCGGCGCGCCGGCACGGCCAGCGCGAGGGTGAAGATCTCGAGCTCGTCCCAGGACGTGTCCGAGAGCTCGGGCTCGTTGCCGGGCACCTCCTTGCGGCAGATCACCTGCACGTCCGGGCAGTTCTGCTTCGGGTAGAGGCTGGAGGTCACGCCCATGTCGCCCAGGAAGGCCGCGGCGATCTGCTGGCGCAGGTTGGGCTGGTTCGCCTTCCAGCCGAAGCGCCCCAGGGTGAGCTGCTGGTCGATGTCGTTCCACACGCGGTTGGGGCGGCCGTTGAAGCCCAGGGCGCGCTGCCGCTCGGCGATGGCTAGGAGCGCGTCCTCGGGAACGGCCTCGAGCAGCCCCAGCCCGAACACCGGCGGCGCGTTGCGCACCGAGAACAGCACCTCCGGACCCAGCTCGCCGAAGGCCAGGCTCTCGAAGGTGGGCCGCGGACGGCGCAGCGAGACCTCGGTGCCGTCGGCGAGCCGCTCGGTGTGCTCCTCCCACTCGAAGTAGATCTCCGCTTCCGCGGGGATGGGGTCGTAGGCCGGGATGAGGTCCAGGGTCTGTCCCTGGAGGGCGCGGTTCTGGAGCTGGTCGCCGTAGTGGGGATGCGGGCGGGGGCCGCCGTTGGGGCCGGTGCCGGGGAGGCTCAGGCGGACCACGGTGGCCACGGGTTGCTTGTTGTTGGTGGGGGGTGGAGAGCCCCGGCCGCCGTCGCGGTGGCAGGCGCTGCAGCGGTCTGCGACGAACGTGGGGCCCACGCCCCAGTCGCCAGTGCTCAGGCCCGGGACGACCCAGGGGCGGTTGAAGGTGGCGCGGCCGCGGGTGAAGGTGTCGAGTTGGCGGTCGGAGAGGGACGGGGATGATTGGAGGTAGGCGCTGGCGTCGGAATGGGGGACAGTGAACGACCCGGCGGACAGGGCGTCGAGGGTGTCGTCGGCGAAGCAGAAGAGACTGAAGGCGGTGGCGACCAGGCTGGCGACACAGTTACGAGCGATCATGGGGCAGGGCAACATGTTGTTTGGTGGACCTCAGGGCGGCTGCGCTGCGTTTCCCGCCAGGCAGCGGCAGCCCTACGAGGTTACTGGGGGCCTCGAGTCACGACCCTCACCTTTCTCAACGCAGTCCCGCCAGCCCTTGTTGGCACCCGGCGCGGCCAAAGAGGGGCCGTGTGCATGACACCGGAACCTTGTCCGCTCGCCCTCCTGCAAGTCCATGAACGGCTTGCGATACGAAACAGACCGAACGGCGAGACCGACGCCTGCTCACCACTGCGTCCCGTGGCAATCCCTGAATCCCCTCGACGCGTCGTACACCCCCATGGAGCGCAACCCGTTCCTCACATAGTTCCTCGCCATGCCGGAATCTGCGTCCTTGATCTCCG
>CAZXJW010000138.1:0-5642 GCA_964641005.1 uncultured Rhodocyclaceae bacterium | reverse complement strand
AGCCCCTGTCGCCGACGGCGAAGAACCGCGCCTCGCCGGCGTTACAGGTCAGTTCACGCGAAACCAGGAATCGTGAAGTGAAGCTGTCGGGCCCTTGTTTCAGGAAGATGTCGAAGTAGCGGTCGACGGACATCGCGCGAAGCACGTACCCTCCAGCAGGGACCTCCCACATCGCGTAAACCTCGTCGGTGATCTCCAGCACCCGATCACCGAACACGTCGGGAAGCTTCGAATGGGACGCCGGAAGGGTTGGCAAAACGGCGCCCGAGGGGGCCAGGACGACATCGACCCGTTGAGCACGCCTCGACGTCCAGAAGTCCTTGTCACGCACCACGTACACGAGGCAGTTCCCCTGCTGTGATGGCGTGAACTCCCGGGCCTGCGCATGCTGTGTGCCAGACGCGATCGGAATGCTCGCGAACCGGGCCGTGCCTTCCGCGGCGCAGTCTGAAAACCGCGCCGTACCGGTGCATCCGACTTGCATCGAAACCAGCATCGCAACCGCGATGCGGCCCCTGCTCGCTGTCATCACTTCGTCAATCGAAACGCGCCGCCCTTGATCTCAACCCTCCTGAAACTCCCCATCTCCAACCCCATGTGATCCTCCGGCGAGAGATTGAACACCCCCGCCGTCCCCACATACCCCCGCGTCCCCTCGATCGCCACCCTCACCTTCTCTCTGTCTGTCCCACCCGCCCGCTTGATCACCTCCGTCGCGATCATCAACGCGTCGTACGCATACCCCCCGAAGGTGGCCGGCTCCTCCTGCCACTTGTCCTTGAACTCCTTGCGGTAGGCCGCCAGCACCGCCTTCTGCGGGTCGCTGGCCGGCAGGTCGTCCACCACGATCAGCGCCGGGGCGGCCATGCGCACGCCCTCCGAGGCCTTGCCGGTGAGTTCGATGAAGTCCGGTGCCGCCACGCCGTGGGTGTGATACAGCGGCAGCTTGATGGCGAGCTGGTCGTAGTTGCGCGTGGCCATGGCCGGGCCCTGGCCCACGCCCACTACCAGCAGCGCCTGCACGCCGGGCGCGTTGCGCAGCCGGGTGAGCTGCGGGGTCATGTCGGTGTCCTTCTGGGCGTAGGTCTCGTCGCCCACCAGGCTCAGGCCGTACTTGGGCGCCAGCTTGAGCGCCTCCTGGCGGCTGGACTGGCCCAGGCCCGAGGTCTCGGACAGCAGCCCCACCCTGGTGAAGCCGCGCGCCTTCATGTCGCCGAAGATGCGCTCCACGCTCTGGCGGTCGGTGCCGGGGGTCTTGAACACCCACTTGCGCACCGGCTCGATCACCACGATGCCGCCGGCCAGCGAGATGAAGGGGATGCCCGCCGCCTCCACCACGGGTACCGCCGACATGGTGGTGCCGGTGGTGGTGCCGCCGATGATCAGGTCCACCTTGTCCGACTCGATCAGCCGCTTCGCGAAGGCGTTGGCCTTGGCTGCGTCGCCGCCGTCGTCGTACACCACCAGTTCGAGCTTGCGGCCCAGCACGCCGCCCTGGGCGTTGAGCTTGTCCACGTACAGCTTGAGGGTCTTGATCTCCGGGTCGCCCAGGAAGGACGCCGGGCCCGTGGTGGAGAGGAAGGAGCCGATGCGGATCGGCTGCTGCGCCGCAGCGAGACCAGGGACCAGGGCCGCGGCGAACAGCAGCACGGCGGAGAGGAAACGCATGCGGGACACCTCCGGGGTTGTGTCCGGCAATGCTTACCCAGGGCGTCCGTCCGGCGCAAGGGCCGGGGGGGTTGCTACCCCTCCACCCTCACCGGCAAATGCAGGAACCCCCTGAACCGCGCCCTCCCCCCACGCACCGGCGTCCCGTTCAGCGCATACCCCGGAAACCGCGCCAGGAACCTCGACACCGCCACCACCCCCTCCAGCCTCCCCAACTGCATCCCCACGCACTGATGCGGCCCCGACCCGAACGCGAGATGCCGGTTCGGCTGCCGCGTGACATCCAGCCGGTCCGGCTCCGCGAACACCGCCGGATCGCGGTTCGCCGCCCCGATGCAAAGGGTGATGCGCGTGCCCTCTTCCAGTTCCACGTCCCCCACCCGCGCAGGCCCGGTGGTGATGCGATTGCCCAGCTGGTTCGAACTCTCGAACCGCAGGAATTCCTCCACCGCCGTGCGGATCAGCCCGGGGTTCTCCAGCAGCCGCGCCTTCTCCTCCGGCCACTCCAGCAGCGCATTGAGGCTGTTGCCGATGAGGTTGGTGGTGGTCTCATGCCCTGCATTCAAGAGAAAGATGCAGTTGTGCAGCAGTTCGGTCTCGGACAGCCGCTCGCCATCCTGCTCCCCCTGGATCAGGCGCGTGAGCACGTCGCTGTCCGGGTCGCCCGGATGCTTGCGCCGCTGCGCCACCAGCCCTTCCAGGTAGCCCAGCATCTCGCGCACCGCCGCGTTGCCGCGCTCGGACTGCTCGGCCGTGAGCACCGGTTCCAGCGCCCCCAGGATGGCCAGCGACCAAGCCCGCAGCGGCCCGCGTTCCTCGCGCGGCACGCCCAGCAGGTTGCCGATGATCTCCACGGGGATGGCACCGGCGTAGTGGTCGATGAGGTCGACCTCGCCGCGCCCGGCCAGTTCGTCCAGCAGCCGGTCCACCAGCGCCACCAGCGGCGGCTCCATGGCGGAGATGTGGCGCGGCGTCAGCGCACCCGCGATCAACCGCCGCACCCGCGTGTGGTATGGCGGATCGTTGAACACCAGGCTGGTGGTGTGGTGCTCGTAGAGCGGCGTGTCGCCGTACTTGGGCAGGAATTCCTGCTTCTTGTCCGAGCTGAAGGTCTTCGTGTCCTTGTACACCGCCACCAGGTCGGCGTGGCGGGTGAGGAACACCGAGCCGTCGGGCATGCGCCGCACGGGTTCGTGCTCGCGCAGGGCGTGGTACCAGGGGAAGGGGTTGTCCGTGAACCCCTCGGGCAGCCGCCGCAGGTCGAACGCGGCGGCCGCGGCGCGCGCCTCGGTATCCGTGGCGAAGCGGGCCGGGGCGCGCGCGATCACGGCAGCCGTTGAGCCCTTACGCGACCTCGGCGGTGCGCGAGGCGCGCTTGCGCTCGTGTTCCTTCAGGTGGCGCTTGCGGATGCGGATCGACTTGGGCGTGATCTCCACCAGCTCGTCGTCGTCGATGAACTCCACCGCGTACTCCAGCGACATCTGCACCGGCGGGGTGAGCAGGATGTTCTCGTCCTTGCCCGCGGCGCGCACGTTGGTGAGCTTCTTCGTCTTCACCGGGTTCACCACCAGGTCGTTGTCCCGGGAGTGGATGCCGATGATCATGCCCTCGTAGAGCTTCTCGCCCGGCCCCACGAACAGCCGGCCGCGCTCCTGCAGGCTGAACAGCGAATAGGCCACCGCCTCGCCGTCCTCCTGGGACACCAGCACGCCGTTGCGACGGCCGGGGATGTCGCCCTTCACGGTGCCGTAGTCGTCGAACACGTGGCTCATCAGGCCCGTGCCGCGGGTGAGGTTCATGAACTCGCCCTGGAAGCCGATCAGGCCGCGCGCCGGCACGCGGTAGTCCAGCCGCACGCGCCCGCGGCCGTCGGACACCATGTCCGCGAGCTCGCCCTTGCGGTAGCCCATCGCCTCCATCACGGCGCCCTGGTGGGATTCCTCCACGTCCATGGTGAGCAGCTCGTAGGGCTCGCAGCTCTCGCCGTCGATCACCTTGCGGATCACCATGGGCCGGCCCACGGCCAGCTCGTAGCCCTCGCGGCGCATGTTCTCGATGAGGATGGTGAGGTGCAGCTCGCCGCGCCCGGACACCAGGAAGACGTCCGCGTCCTCCGTGTCGTCCACGCGCAGCGCCATGTTCGTGAGCAGCTCCTTCTGCAGCCGCTCGCGGATCTGGCGGCTGGTAACGTACTTGCCTTCCTGGCCGGCCAGCGGCGAGGTGTTCACCATGAAGTGCATGGTGAGCGTGGGCTCGTCCACCTTGAGCGTGGGCAGGCCCTCGGGCGCGTCGCGGTCGGCCACGGTGCAACCGATGGCGAGCTCGTCGATGCCCGTCACCATGACGATGTCGCCCGCCTGGGCGCTCTCCATGGGCACGCGCTCCAGGCCCTTGAAGCCCATCACCTGGCCCACGCGGGCCTTGGTCACGAAATCGTCACCCTGCAGCACGGTCACGTCCTGGCCCGGGCGCAGCCGGCCGCGGTGCACCTTGCCGATGCCGATGCGGCCCACGTAGCTGGAGTAGTCCAGGGCGTGGATGCGCAGCTGCACCGTGCCGTCCACGTCGTCCTCGGCGGGCGCGGGCACGAACTCGAGCACCTTGTCGAACAGCGGGCGCATGTCCTCGCCGCGCACGGTGGCGTCGAGGCTCGCCCAGCCCTGCAGGGCGGAGGCGAACACCACGGGGAAGTCGAGCTGCGCCTCGGTGGCGCCGAGCTTGTCGAACAGTTCGAAGGTGTGGTTGATCACCCAGTCGGGCCGCGCGCCGTCGCGGTCGATCTTGTTCACCACCACGATGGGACGCAGGCCCAGGGCCAGCGCCTTGCGGGTGACGAAGCGCGTCTGGGGCATGGGCCCTTCCACGGCATCCACCAGCAGCAGCACGCCGTCCACCATGCCCAGCACCCGCTCCACCTCGCCGCCGAAATCGGCGTGGCCGGGCGTGTCCACGAGGTTGATGTGGACGCCCTTGTAGTCGATGGCGCAGTTCTTCGCCAGGATGGTGATGCCCCGCTCGCGCTCGATGTCGTTCGAGTCCATGACCCGCTCGGTCATCTGCTGGTGCGCGGCGAAGGTGCCGGACTGGCGCAGCAGCTGGTCCACCAGGGTGGTCTTGCCATGATCGACGTGGGCGATGATGGCGATGTTGCGGATGAGGCGGGGCACGGGGGCCTCCAGGGAGCAGGGAAAAAGCCGCGGATTATAGCCCTGTTGCACTGCAAAAGTCAGAGAAGCCCCTGAGAAATAGCAGGATTTGGGCTGTCAGCATCGTCTGAACGGCGCGGCTCTTGCTCCTGGATCGGCAGGCGCCCCAATACCCCTGCCGTGAACCATCCCTTTCCCGTCCTCGACCCCGACCTCGATTGCTCCCTGGACGCGATCGAGTCCCAGTTGCGCCGCCTGCCCGACGGCCACACCGAGGGCCTGTTCGGCACCTTCCGCATCGCCAGCGCCTTCCAGCCCATCATCAGCGTGGCCCACGGTCGCGCGGTGGGTTACGAGGCGCTCATGCGGCCCCGCGATCGAGAAGGCCGGCCCGTGCCGCCGCCGGTGCTCCTGGGCAGCACCGGCAACTTCCCCGAAAGCCTGTTCGTGGACCGCCTCGCCCGGGCCGTGCACGTGGAGAATTTCCTGCGGCTGGATCTGCGCGACCACTGGCTGTTCCTGAATGCCCAGCCGGAGGTGTTCCTGCGCAGTCCGCGGCACGGCAGCTTCTTCGCCGACCTGTTCGCCGCCCGCGGCCTCGACCCGCGCCGTGTGGTCATCGAGGTGCTCGAGGAAGCCATTTCCGCCGATGCGCAGTGGAAGGAGGCCGTGACCTTCTACCGTGACTTCGGCTGCCTGATCGCGCTCGACGACTTCGGCGCCGGGCACTCCAACTTCGATCGCGTGTGGTCGATCCGCCCCGACGTGGTGAAGATCGACCGCAACCTCGTGGCCCGCGCGGCCCGCGAGCCCTTCCTGCATCGCGC